>NZ_CP039393.1:3006244-3306869 GCF_004803695.1 Muribaculum gordoncarteri | reverse complement strand
TTGATTTTACTTGAGCCTCAAGTCTTTTTATCGTTTTGTCTGATATCTAATCAATTCTGTCATGATGGCCTGTTTGGCTATGCGTGGCCCCATATTATGGGCAATGGAATATATTTTAACCAGCAGGGCGACAATCAGGGTCATATACAGCATTACCTGTATTCCGTGTACATTTGTTGATATAAAATGTGAAAAGCTCAGATCCTGTTTGAGAAATTTAAAGAATACCTCAATATCCCAGCGCCTTCGGTAATATTGGACAATTTCGATGGCATCTTTCTCAAAGTTATTGGTAATCAAGACCATCTCGTCATCATAGTGTCGGGCGTGGCGTCTGGTGTTTCGTGGAGATTCCGGACGCGGTGTCTTGAATCTAACCCGTATAATCCTGTAAAGGCATGAGGTATCCCATTTGTCGGATTGTTTGGCTCTGAGATAACCCTTGTCATCCGCGGTCACTACCACTTCATTGTCTGCCAGCACAGAGTCTTCGGGCAACATCGTTTCTACGGGTTGTGTGCAGCGGTTTAGGTTGAGCCTCCCTACGAAGAAGGCCAGGTTCTGTTTTGTCAGTTTCGCGATACATTTGAAATCATCCACATCCTTCAAGCCTCTGTCAAAGACATATCCATTCGACATCCCCGCCCTTTTACGCAGACATTGTGCCACAGTCTTGCTTATCGGGGCATTGTCGGCAGAATATGTCCTTTCTGTAAAGGCATTGGCCGCCACAACGTTGAGTCCGTTATAAGCCATGGTGTACTTGAGTTGTCTCCGGTCTGAAGATGTATTTTTTGTCATGCCGGTAGAGAAACCCTCCACAAGTTTGTTTGAGGTCTCGGCGACCATGGTGCTGTCAACGCGTATTATTTGCATGTCATCCAGTACAGCATCGGGTACATACTTAAGATATTTGGAGCATATCAGTGCATATGCCTCTTTGAAAAAATCTATATTTATCCTGGTCAGCCGCTCGCTGAAAGATGAATGAACCACCACTGTGCGCTTGCTGTCAGAGGTGCCATTTGTGTCCGTCATCAGCGGGATGCCATTTTTTATCGATATAATCCTTTGACTGACCTGAGATGAAGACAGCATTGCAAATATGCAGTCGTCCATCATGTCTACTCCACGTAATTTTTTTGCTTTGTAATCGACCTTTGTTTTGGCCGCTATCTCTGAGATTTTATCGTATGGGAGGTTTTTTATCACCCCGATGGCTGTTACATTATCTTTTGGGTGCTGTGTAGTCATATCTGTTTTTTTGATATAACAACCAGGCTCGACTTTTTGCTGTGTCTTCCGACCACTAGAACCCTTGCGGGTTGCACCCCCACCATTGGACGGCAGGCGCAAAAAAAGGAGGTGGGCGCGTGGGCGTCCACCTTCCGGGGAAAATTTTATAGTCGTGAAAGTTAGTCAGTCACTACTTGCATGAATTAGCCAACGTGAGGACCTGCGGCAACAAGTTCCTTACCGGCAGGATTGTTGGTGTACTTCTTGAAGTTCTTGATGAAGCGCTCGGCAAGGTCCTTAGCCTTAACGTTCCACTCTTCAGGGTTGGCGTAGGTGTCGCGAGGATCGAGGATCTTGGGATCTACACCGGGAAGTTCGGTAGGAATCTCGAAGTCGAAGATGGGGAGCTGCTTGGTGGGAGCCTTGAGGATAGCACCGTCAAGGATAGCGTCGATAATACCGCGGGTGTCACGGATAGAGATACGCTTGCCTGAACCGTTCCAGCCTGTGTTTACGAGGTAAGCCTTGGCGCCGCTCTTCTGCATGCGCTTAACGAGTTCTTCAGCATACTTGGTGGGGTGCAATTCAAGGAATGCCTGGCCGAAGCAAGCCGAGAAAGTAGGAGTAGGCTCGGTGATACCACGCTCAGTACCTGCAAGCTTAGCAGTGAAGCCTGAGAGGAAGTAGTACTTAGTCTGCTCGGGAGTAAGGATTGAAACGGGAGGAAGCACACCGAATGCATCAGCCGAGAGGAAGATTACATTCTTGGCAGCGGGGCCGGCCGAAACGGGCTCAACGATGCTCTTGATGTGGTTGATAGGATAAGATACACGAGTGTTCTCGGTTACGCTCTTGTCCTTGAAGTCGATCTTGCCTTCAGCGTCAACGGTAACGTTCTCAAGAAGAGCGTCACGAGTGATGGCGTTGTAGATGTCGGGCTCGCTCTCCTTGTCGAGGTTGATAACCTTGGCGTAGCAGCCGCCCTCGAAGTTGAAGACACCGTTGTCGTCCCATCCGTGCTCGTCGTCACCGATAAGCAGACGCTTGGGGTCGGTTGAAAGGGTGGTCTTACCTGTTCCCGAGAGGCCGAAGAAGATAGCAGTGTTCTGGCCGTTCTTGTCGGTGTTGGCCGAGCAGTGCATTGAAGCGATGCCTTCGAGAGGAAGGAAGTAGTTCATCATCGAGAACATACCCTTCTTCATTTCACCGCCGTACCAGGTGTTGATGATAACCTGCTCGCGAGAAGTGATGTTGAACACAACTGCGGTTTCGGAGTTGAGGCCGAGTTCCTTGTAGTTTTCAACCTTAGCCTTTGAAGCGTTGTAAACAACGAAGTCGGGCTTGAAGTTAGCGAGTTCCTCTTCTGAAGGAGCGATAAACATGTTGGTTACGAAGTGAGCCTGCCATGCAACTTCCATGATGAAGCGCACTGCCATGCGGGTGTCCTTGTTGGCACCGCAGAAGCGGTCAACTACGTAAAGTTTCTTATTTGAAAGTTCCTTGATAGCGATTTCCTTAACGGCATCCCAAGTCTTTTCGGTAACAGGCTTGTTGTCGTTGGGATACTCCTCGGTTGTCCACCATACATTGTCCTTTGAATTGTCATCAAGAACGATGAACTTATCCTTGGGTGAACGTCCGGTATAGACGCCTGTCATTACGTTAACGGCGCCGAGTTCAGTAACTACGCCCTTTTCAAAGCCCTCAAGCGTAGGGCAGGTTTCTTCCTTAAAGAGCTGCTCATAGGTGGGATTGTGTACAATCTCTGTGGTACCGGTGATACCGTACTGAGTTAAATCAATTTTGCTCATTTTGTAGACTTTATTTAATTGAGTTTATTAGATGTATATACTTAGTTATGGGCTATGTACTCTAAATCGCCTACAAAGATAGTCACTTTTTTGATAACGGTGACAATTAAATAAAGAAATTTTTCCGTATTACATTTTTTTAATGCTTCCCTCCCGATTACAAGCGCATATTAAGGTATTTTTTCAACGGCGGCGACGCACCGAGCGCTTCGCTCCGCTGTCGGCCGACGACTTGGGCTTCTTTGGAGCCTTCACCTTGGCCGGTTTGCGCGAATGTGACGCCGGCTTGGCCTCCTTGCGGTACTCGCCCACGGCAACCGAGTCGGCCGACTCTGCGCCGCCACGTGCCTGCACCTCCTCGCGAGTAGGCACCCACATCATGTCGTCAAACGTTTCAAGCCTGTGCTGGATGCTGTCCTGGGCGCGACGGCGGTCGTCGGGGTCGGGATACATCTGCATCATCGACAGGTTGCGCAGGTTGCGCGTCTTGTAGATTTCGCCGTCAT
Organism: Muribaculum gordoncarteri; assembly: GCF_004803695.1. Lineage (NCBI taxonomy): Bacteria > Pseudomonadati > Bacteroidota > Bacteroidia > Bacteroidales > Muribaculaceae > Muribaculum > Muribaculum gordoncarteri. The sequence goes on along the minus strand of NZ_CP039393.1, from coordinate 3,303,316 downwards.
AGAGCGACAGGGCGAAGAAGTCGTCGTAGGTGTAGCGCGATGCGTTGTTGTCGTCGTCGACAAATGTCGTTGTCGACAGCAGATAGGGGCGCAGGTCATCCATCTTTATCCAGAACATGGGATAGCGCACATCCTCGCCGCCGAAGTCGCCGGCACGGTGAAGCACCGGACACAGCGCCTGCACCGTCGTTGTCATGCGCGTCGTGGAGCGGTCGAGCTCCCATCGCTCTATTATGTAGTAGCTCAGCACCTCGTTGCAGGGCACATCGCTCTCTTCGACCACATAACGGCGACGCGCTCCGCTTCCAGCCTCGGTGTAAGGCACGTGGAAACGCTCAAGCACATCGACAGGGTTGACCCGATACTGCTCGGTAAACATCTCCCGCCCGTCGAGATACTCGTAGGCCGTAAGCTCGCCCGACGCAAAGCGGTTCATGATGATGCGGAACAGATTCTCCTGTCCGTCAACCACCTCCTGCGGATAGTAGAGCGACGCATTGGGCACCTTGGCGAGGTCGAGCGAACGATACACCACCTTCATCCACTGCGCGTCATCGTCGGGAACGCGCGAGTCGGCGGCCTGTCGCATCTGCATGCGGTCGCTCACCTGAGCCTGCGAGGCTGGGCGCTTGTCGTCGCCCCCTACGCGCCTCACGCCCGAGGAGGTCGATGCATTCTGAGCCGACAGAGCACCGGCGGCAGCGACCATGCACAGCGCCAGCGCGTAGCGATATATCGAAGTCATGACATTCATAATTTATTTTCTCCTGATTATTCTAATTTACAATAACTTCCATGGGCGAGATGTCACGTTCCACGCCGTCGGGACCCACAGCGCGTACACGCGAGATGAAGAATCGCTTACCGCGCGACAAGCGCCTGAACGCCTCGCGCTGTCGCGACGAGAACCGGGGGCCGTCCGACAGTTCGGGCATCGCATTTCCCATCGAGTCGAAAAACAACGTTTCAAACCCGAGAACCCGGTAGTTGACATCGAGCAGATTGTCGTCGATTGCCGCCTCAACCCCCTGAGCCTGCATGAGCTGCGACTTGGCAATGGGCTTGGAACCGCGATAGCGCACCTTGTTGCCCGCCTGATCGGTGATCGTCATATAGGGAGCGGGATCGGGCAGACGGCGCACCATGAAGCCGGTCGAGGCCACCTGACGGCGGCTGCCGTCGATGTCGGCGGCCACCGTCACCACCGCCTGTTCGCCTATGCGGTCGGGGCGGGCAATCCACTCGTCGCCGCGGCGCACGAGTGAGCCGTTGGTCATTGTCGCGCTCACCGACGACTGAGGCACGCCCAGCACCGAGATTCCAAGCGGATTGTCGATTCCGGCATACAGCACGTTCATCATCTTGGCCGACACAGTAGCGCCGGGCTCGATCACATTGTAAGTCGACTCGAAGTCGTGACGCGTAACAGTGCCGTCGTGGTGTGGCAGCTCGATGTAGCCCGAGTAGCTGAACGCTCCCGTAGCCGAAGCGTCGATTTCGAGCACTCCGCGGTCGTTGTCGAGGCGGCGGCCGTCGATATAGACCCTCGGGCGCTGTGTCGTGTCGACTGCGGCAAGCACAATGTCGGCCCGGTAGCTCGCTCCGCGCATCACGTTGCGCGACGACGGTATCACAAAGGCTCTCAGCTCGTTGACTCTCACATCGCCGGCATCGACATTGGCAAGAAGTGCGCCCAGCACCTCGCCCTCGGCATAGAGCAGGTCGTTCTGCAACTTGGTGAGCATGGTCACCGAAGCCACGGCCGGTTTTGACAGGAACAGTGCCTCCTCCCACGGCCGCTTGGCGAGTGCGCCGTCACGCAGCATGGGGTCGGTCGACAGTGCGCGTTGCAGGTTGTCACGCTTCACCGGGTCGGGCACAAGCGCCGTCACCTGCTCGCGATAACGCTCGATGGCCTTGCGTAGCTCTTCGCCGCGGGCATCAGGCGCAGTCACCATCACCACCGACGAGGCTTCGCGGTTTTCGGGGTGACGCAGATTGCCCGGGTCGGCATCCTCTCCGTCGGCCTCCACCGCAATGGCGAGTTTCAGCGTGTCGATGAGCGCATATAGGCTGCCGGTCATCGAGTGTATCTCCACCGCCTTGTCGCGCCATGCTCCCCCCTTCTCGGGATTCTGCGACGCTACAGCCTCAAGCCGGTCGAGAAGCGCGGTGTTGCGCGACTCCACATTCGCGTTGGAGCGCGACAACCCCTCATCGACCTGACCGAAACCGTCGAGCACATCGCTCGACACGCTCAGGGCAAGCATGGCCGTCAGGACGATATACATCAGGTTTATCATCTTCTGACGCGGCGACAGATTGCGTGTATTGTTACTTCCCATCGTAAGTCTTTATCGGTTGGACGACACGGCCGACAACGGATTGGCGGTCATGGCCGTTAGCATCTTTTCGTATATTGCGTTGAGCTGCTGCATGTGCTCGGTCATCTTCTCGGCCTCCTCGCGGTAGCGGCGCGTCATCTCCGATGAATGTTCATACATGTCACGCACATCGTTCATGCCCCGGTTGACGCGGTCGATCGTTTCAAGCTGCGACCCGGCATTCTTCAGTTGCAGCTCGTAGATGGCGTTGAGTCCGGCGATATTGCGGGTGAGGCTGCGCATCTGCTCAAGGTAGTCGGCCGACACGCGGCTTATCTCCTCGCTGTCGCTTCCCGCCGCCTTGTACTGCTCCATAAGCGTGGCCGACACCCCGGCGAGTGCGTCGGCGGCCTCGGCTATGCGTGCCACATGGTCATTCACATCGCCCGATGCCTGGCGGGGTGCCGCCGGAGCCACTGCAAGACCCGATGCACCGGTCATGACCGGGCGGTCGGCGTCACGGTGCGAGTCGAGAACGGGAAACACATCCTCCCACCGGTATTCACGCGGCGGACGGTCGAAAGCCGTCAGGATGAACATTATCACCTCGGTGCCCATGCCCACGGTGAGAAGAAGGTCGCCGCCGGGCAGGTCGAGAATCTTGAAAAGCGCACCCCATATCACGATGGCGGCGCCTATCGAATAGGCGAAATTGAAAAAGCTCTGTCCGCGGTCGCTTGACAGGAAACGCTCTACGCGGTTACGGTATCTCTTGATTTTTCCCATTGTCACAGTAGTCTATTGAGAGTTATTTGTTGCGCCCCTTGGCAAATCCGATGCGTGTGCGCACGTTACGGAATCCTATGTAGCTGCGCTGCTCGTTCTGGTACTCCCACATGCGCAGGTCGCTGCGCACGTTGTGCTGCACATCCTTCCACGAGCCGCCGCGCACTATCTTGCGCTTCATGCGGTAGGGGTCGTCGACGGCAGCGTCATATCGGTATTCGGGATTTACATCGCTTGTGAGGCGGCTCACGCTCTCGTTGTAGGCGGTCGAGGTCCACTCGCTCACGTTTCCGGCCATGTCGTATAGGCCGAAGTCGTTGGGGGCGTAGGTTCCCACCTTGGAGGTTATTATGTGGCCGTCGCGCGTGTAGTTGCCTTCGCCGGGCTTGAAGTTGGCATAGAAGCACCCCTTGTCCTCGCTCATCGGCAGGTCACCGTCCCAGGGATATTTGTTTTCGCTCTTTCCGGCTCGGGCCGCATACTCCCACTCGGCCTCGGTGGGCAGGCGGTAAGGCTCGATGTGGATGCCATCCTTGCCGAGCGACTTGCGCAGGAAGTCGGTGCGCCAGTTGCTGAATGCCATAGCCTGCTCCCAGCTCACTCCCACCACGGGATAGTCGCTGTAACCGCCGTGGGAGAAGTAGAGCCGCACGTAGGGCTCGTTAAACGAGTTGTCGAAGTCGTTGATCCACGCGGTGGTGTCGGGGTAGACATTTACTATATAGGTGTTCACGAAGTCGTAGTCGCCGGTCAGCGCACGGGTTATGGTTTCGCGCACAATCTCGCCGTCGTCGTTTATGTAGGCCGTGTCCTTCGATATCACCGGGTCGCGCGTGGGCACCGGCTTGTCGGTGTTGTATTCGCGCCGTGCCGGTTCTAGTGGTCGGAAGACACAGCAAAAAGTCGAGCCTGGTTGTTATATCAAAAAAACAGATATGACTACACAGCACCCAAAAGATAATGTAACAGCCATCGGGGTGATAAAAAACCTCCCATACGATAAAATCTCAGAGATAGCGGCCAAAACAAAGGTCGATTACAAAGCAAAAAAATTACGTGGAGTAGACATGATGGTCGACTGCATATTTGCAATGCTGTCTTCATCTCAGGTCAGTCAAAGGATTATATCGATAAAAAATGGCATCCCGCTGATGACGGACACAAATGGCACCTCTGACAGCAAGCGCACAGTGGTGGTTCATTCATCTTTCAGCGAGCGGCTGACCAGGATAAATATAGATTTTTTCAAAGAGGCATATGCACTGATATGCTCCAAATATCTTAAGTATGTACCCGATGCTGTACTGGATGACATGCAAATAATACGCGTTGACAGCACCATGGTCGCCGAGACCTCAAACAAACTTGTGGAGGGTTTCTCTACCGGCATGACAAAAAATACATCTTCAGACCGGAGACAACTCAAGTACACCATGGCTTATAACGGACTCAACGTTGTGGCGGCCAATGTCTTTACAGAAAGGACATATTCTGCCGACAATGCCCCGATAAGCAAGACTGTGGCACAATGTCTGCGTAAAAGGGCGGGGATGTCGAATGGATATGTCTTTGACAGAGGCTTGAAGGATGTGGATGATTTCAAATGTATCGCGAAACTGACAAAACAGAACCGGGCCTTCTTCGTCGGGAGGCTCAACCTAAACCGCTGCACACAACCCGTAGAAACGATGTTGCCCGAAGACTCTGTGCTGGCAGACAATGAAGTGGTAGTGACCGCGGATGACAAGGGTTATCTCAGAGCCAAACAATCCGACAAATGGGATACCTCATGCCTTTACAGGATTATACGGGTTAGATTCAAGACACCGCGTCCGGAATCTCCACGAAACACCAGACGCCACGCCCGACACTATGATGACGAGATGGTCTTGATTACCAATAACTTTGAGAAAGATGCCATCGAAATTGTCCAATATTACCGAAGGCGCTGGGATATTGAGGTATTCTTTAAATTTCTCAAACAGGATCTGAGCTTTTCACATTTTATATCAACAAATGTACACGGAATACAGGTAATGCTGTATATGACCCTGATTGTCGCCCTGCTGGTTAAAATATATTCCATTGCCCATAATATGGGGCCACGCATAGCCAAACAGGCCATCATGACAGAATTGATTAGATATCAGACAGAAACGATAAAAAGACTTGAGGCTCAAGTAAAATCAATGAAATCAGAGGTCAATAATCTAAAAATCAAAATACTATCGTTACAAACCTCTTCCGACCACTAGAACCGTGCCGGGTTCAGGCGGTTCTTTCGCTTGGCCGCCTCGGTGTAGTTGTACACCTCGTAACGGTAGGTGAGCTGCTCGGGGTCGAGCTCATGCACTCCCGTCACCGGATTCACGCGGTACATGCTCTCGATGGCACGCCGCTCGTCCTCGTCGGCGTTACGCCACGGAATGGGCTTGCTCCAGTTGAGATAGGGCCCCACGGGATTGCCGTCACGGTCCTCCTCGATGCGAAACTCGTCGTTGCCGCCATAGGCCGGGTCGGCAAGTCGCTCGCGGATTATGGAGTCACGCACCCAGTAGACAAACTGCTTGTACTTGGCATTGGTGATTTCGGTTTCATCCATCCAGAATCCGTCGACCGACACTCCGCGGGCGTCGGCTCGCAGGTTCCATGCGCTGTCGGCTTCGGCCGGACCTGCCATTATCGACCCTCGGTCGACAAGCACCATGCCATAGGGCGTAAGTTCGCTCCACGACACGCCGCCCACGCCGGTAACCTCGCCGCCGGAGTTTCCATGCCCTCCCACGGCACATGACACCGCCATGGCCGAGGCTATTATAATGATTGATAATCTTGTCGATACTCCTTTCATATTGTGATGATTACATTATGCGTATGCTTTTATGCCCGTATCGGTTGCGCGGCCCGAAGTCAAGCTTTACCTTGTAGCCGCCCCACACCTCGTGACTGCCCCGTCCCCGGCGTGACACATCGGCCACGGCACGGTCGTAACTGTAGCCGATGAAGATGTTGCTGAACTCAGCTCCGAGCAGCAGTGCCACGGCATCGTCGTGACGCCATGCCACGCCGGCCCACAGGAAGCGGTTGTAACGCACACGGGCCGTCAGCTGGCCCGTCACGCGGTCGCGGTCGACTCTCAGAAGCATTGACGGCTGTATCTCAAATAACGTGTTTTTTATAGGAATATTGCCGCCGGCCATCAAATAAAACTTGCGCCCGGCATTAAACGTGACGGCGTTGTCACCGTCGCCGTCGACATCGAGCGTGACCTGCGACCGGGTGAGATGCGTCACCGACACTCCCGCCCAGAAGTGACGCGAGTTATAGAACGCCCCAAGCGACAGGTCCACAGCCGAATGTCGTTCGTCTTCTACCGGCATGTCACCGGCTTCGTCACTTGCGGCGTCACCTTCGGGAAGCTCCCTCTCCGACCACCGGAACTCATTGTCGATGATGCCGGCCTGAACCGCGAGCGTGACGCTCGAGCTTCGTCCGGTCGTTATCTTGTAGCCGCACTGTAATCCTGCGGTGATGTTGCGGTAAAGCCCCATGCTTTCACGCTGCGCCACCACTCCTGCCGCGAGCTTGTTGCCGAGGAGGGGAAGCGGCATGTCGCCTGTGAGCATGAACGACTTGGGAGCCGGGTCGGTACCTATACGGTCCCAACGGCCGCCTACCCTCACGCGCAGGTAGTCGCTCGTGCCTATGGCGGCGGCATTGTAGTAGTTGAGTGCTTCGACATAGTTGGTCATCATCATGTCGACCTGCGCGTCGACGGTGACGGCAAGCGATGCGACCGTAACGGCAATCAGCGACAATATGCGGTTAATCCGTGTCATGCGTCACTCAAAGTAGAAGGTTAGTACAACCATGCGCGTAACCGCCTTGGAAAGCGACTGCGTGAACTTGTAACGGTCGGGGTCGTCGGCAAGGTCGGGACGGTCGTGACGCAGCATGTCGGTAAGCCCGAAGCAGAACTTCAGTTCGGGGCACAACTTGAAATAAGGGAGATAGATGTCACACCCCAACCCCAACGACACAAGGACATCGGCACTATTGAGCTGCAACAGGTCGCGGGCATGTCGCTTCGACACATCAAATGCGCCCATTACGCCGCCCACAAGATAGGGACGCACGTTGCGGTAGCGCAACGACGCATACTTCAGGTCGACAGGCAGCACCACCTGATTGCTCTTGATGTCCTGACGCTCCACGGCTCCGCTCTCGTAGTCGCGCATCACCAGGCTGCGGTTGCCGAAATAGATGCCCGGCGACACCCTGAGGCTGAACCACTCGTTGAGCCGGAAATCTACAAGTCCGCCCACACAGAATCCCGGCGAGAAGTCGGGCTGCTCGACAAACCATGACTCGCCGCCGGGCGTGACATATCCGCTATGCGTCAGCTGAAGGTCCTGGGTGTGCAGCCCCACGCTGAATCCGAGATGCCACGGCCTCAGGTCGGTATATGGGCGGTTCATCACGCGGTTGTTGCGCTGCGCACAAGCGTGACATCCCACCCCGGCTATCAGGATGAGAACGACAACGAAACGTGACAATATGACGCGACCCGCACTCATTACAAAATGTAAACGAATGCAGGTCGCGGCTTATTGTATCGACCGTTACATCATTTGGCGGGTCGGGGTATGCGCTTAACCGCCCTCGACACCTTTACGGGCATCTTCACCCAGAGGCATCCCGGAATCAAACGCCAGAAGAACACCCCTATGGCCCACCGCCAGTCGACGACGGCTATGCGTATCTTGCGCTCTATCGCATCGACAACGAGCGGAGCAACATGGTCGAGCGACATGCTCACCGGATATTTGCGCTCTTTGTCGAGAAGCGGGGTGCGCACCCATCCCGGGCGTATATCGACAAATGATATTCCGGCGCGCTTGTTGTTGGAAAGCTGTTCAAGCGCCTCAAGATAGTTCCATTGGAAACGCTTCGATGCCGAGTAGGCGGCCATCCGCCCTATGCCCTTTACTCCGGCTACCGATGTCACGGCGGCGATGGTGCCCTTGATTCTCGTGAGGCAGAAGTAGTGATAGGCCGTGTCGACCATCCTCACGAAGCCAGTTGTGTTGGTTTCGGTCACGGCCACCTCCTTGTCAAGATCAAGGCAGGGATTCTCGCTGAATATGCCGGCCACATGGAAGTAGACATCCATGCCTCCAAGCCGCCTTATAAGTTCTGTAAGCTTGTGGGGAGCGTCACTTCGGGTTACATCGATAACCTCATACTCCACCTGAGTGGGAAACATCTCCTTCAAAGCCCTCAACGGGCCCTCATTGCGTGCCGCCACGCCCACATGCCATCCGGTTAAAGCAAATATCTCGGCTGTACGGAGGCCTATCCCCGACGAGGCCCCCATGATAACAATTCGTTTCATCATCCTGAAAATCTTGGTTACTATGATGTAACACAGCCGGGCCGTCCATTGTTTGCGTCACGGCTCATCGCAGCCTCAAATATGTGTCACAGCAGAAGCTCGTAGTCGCTGTCGTCGAGGAATTGTCCGAACTTATATCCCACTTCGCGGAAATGCGACGCCTCGTAGAAGCCAAACGACTTCACCATGCGCTCGCTCGCCTCGTTGCCGGTGGTTATGCAGGCTATCAGGGCATGGAATCCGCGCTTGCGGCAGTCGTCGATAAGACACTCCATCAGCTTGCGGCCGATGCCGCGTCCGGTCATTCCGTCGAGCACGTAGGCCGAAGCCTCAAGGGTGTTGTGATAGGCTCCGCGTCCTTTCCACTCATGGGCATAGGCATAGCCTACCACGCGGCCCTCGTCCTCGCACACATAGTAGGGATAGCGCGAAGCGATAGCCTCGATGCGGTTGCGCGTCATCTCCTCGGTGGCTATGACCGTGTCGAAAGTCACGGTCGAAGTCCTTACATAGTGATTGTATATTTCGGCAATTTCCTTTGCGTCGTCGGTGCGCACTTCTCTTATCTTCATAACATCCACATTGTTTTTATTCGGCAAAGTTAAAAATTACTCCACATCCCCGCAAATCGGCAACGAAACATCGATTGCGATTTCCACATTTTTGGCGGTGTAACGCGGTTATGTGGGGGATTATCCCATCTTTTACAGTCCAAAAACGAGCAAACCCTTTTGTACATTGGCGTGAAGCCATGTGCAAAAGGGTCTATATATGTAGCACTGGAATGGGGTTATCTATATTTAACCTTTTTTAATATTAGCAATAATCTGTTTGATTTTCTGACGAGTAACAATCTCGGTGTCGAGTCTGAAGCCGGCTTTGGCATGTAGGTCATCGGTAAGATCATCCCGTGTGAAGTTAGGCTTGTAGCCTTCTCCCTTGACTATGTTCATAGTCATTGACCGTAGTTTCTCAATTATAGCGGAGGATGTGTATTTATAGTTCAGTTCCTTTTCCATTATTCTGAAGAGCAGTAGTGTGATAAAGCAGACAATGAAGTGGGCCCTTATGTGTTCCGCCGTCCAGACGAAGACGGGTCGACCCTTGAAGTCAGTCTTGATGACCCTGAAGGCATCCTCCGACTCCCAGCGGTTATGGTTCAGTTCGATGATTTTCGTCACATTGTCAGACAGATCCGTACATATCGCATAGAAGCCGTCATATTTTTCTTCTTCTGATATGGCGTCAAGATTCAGGGAGACGGTTCTGAATACCGCAACCTCGCCGTCTTCTGTGGCGTAGGTCTCGGAAAGGAACCTGTCAGGGCTCTTATAAGATTTGGTCAATGTCCTGTTTCCACGTGCATTGCTGTCAGCCTTGTCAATCTCGCGTTGACGCAGGAATCGGAGGTAGTCGCGGTATTTGTATGAAAATGTCACAATCAATCTTTGAGAGAACTTTGTCTTTTCATTGACAATCCAACGCTCGCGATAAAAAGTGCGGTCTCCGTAATAACGGGCAGTATCGGCATCAGTCAGGTCAAACTCCAGTTCATCCTCGTCTGCATCCCGGTACCGCTTGTCTTTTTGTACCGTGTCGGACTTTACAAGTTTCCATCCTGTCGGTTCCAGACACCAGTCCCTGAGATTATCCTCCAGTTTCTTTATTGACTGCACCGTTATGAATGATCTTTCTGCTGTGGAGTTATATGACCGGTTGCCTTCAGAAGAGAGACCTCCGTCTGTACAGACTACAATCTTGCTGACCCCCATCTTCTCAACTATAATCTTTTCAGTTGGAATCAAGGTAGTCTGTTCGTTGGCATTGCCGGGATTGATGCACATCGCAACCGGCATGCCGGAGTTGTCGATGAACATACCCATCTGTACGATGGGGTTCGGTCGATGTTCCTTGGAGACTCCGTACTTGCGTATACGTTCATGAACGTTCCCTTTTTTGTCTGTCACATAGTCCGGATCGGCAGATTCTCTCTCGAAAAAATAGTTGGTGCAGTCATAGTACATGACGGTCGTATCCCGTTCGACAACCTTTGACGAATTAAGGAAAAGTCTCTTCTGGATGTATTCACCGTGTCTGTCCAGGATATCCAGACTCCTGTAGATATGCTGTTTTTCTATATCAAAAGGCTCGATATAGCTTCCGCTCCTGCGATAATTACCTAGTTTTGAAGCCGGTCTCAAAAGCCGTTCGTAGACCATCAGCTCCAGAACTTTGTTGAAATCGAAGTCGAACTTATGTTTACGTGAGATTGCCTCGCATATCCTGTCCATCCCGACCTTATGGTACAGCCGTTTAAGAAACAGATATCCGCTCTCGCAACTCTGAGCCTCGCCTTTTTCAATAAGCTTTGTGGGCGACAGACGTGATATTATCACCTGCCGGCCCTCCTTCTCCTGTGCCGTAAGCCTGGCGATATATCCCCTGGCCCATTCAACAGGATCTCTGTCTCCGCATCTCTGACGAACTTCCTCAAGCGTTCCAAGGCGCTCATGGATTCTTGAGGTACTTTTGCCGTTCTTGTCCCTGTATGCCTTCTGTACATAAAGGATGGAAGTCTTTTTTGTCTTGGTTATTTTCAGCTTCATATTATGCCGCCCTGCCGTTGATTGCTACACGGTGCTACAAAGATAGTAATAAAATTTGACACGTGCAAGCGTGCCAGCAAAAAAGATTCATGAAAATGCAACTGTCAAACTACCGCATGCGCTCGCTCGCCTCGTTGCCGGTGGTTATGCAGGCTATCAGGGCATGGAATCCGCGCTTGCGGCAGTCGTCGATAAGACACTCCATCAGCTTGCGGCCGATGCCGCGTCCGGTCATTCCGTCGAGCACGTAGGCCGAAGCCTCAAGGGTGTTGTGATAGGCTCCGCGTCCTTTCCACTCATGGGCATAGGCATAGCCTACCACGCGGCCCTCGTCCTCGCACACATAGTAGGGATAGCGCGAAGCGATAGCCTCGATGCGGTTGCGCGTCATCTCCTCGGTGGCTATGACCGTGTCGAAAGTCACGGTCGAAGTCCTTACATAGTGATTGTATATTTCGGCAATTTCCTTTGCGTCGTCGGTGCGCACTTCTCTTATCTTCATAACATCCACATTGTTTTTATTCGGCAAAGTTAAAAATTACTCCACATCCCCGCAAATCGGCAACGAAACATCGATTGCGATTTCCACATTTTTGGCGGTGTAACGCGGTTATGTGGGGGATTATTCGTAACTTAGCGCGTTATTTTGAGTAAATGTGCGCCTACGGGGCCACTCTACGACTCTACAACTATAAACTACAACAATGAAGGACAACCGAAAGATAAAAGTGGGAATAACCCAAGGCGATATAAACGGAATTGGCTACGAGGTGATACTCAAGGCCCTCGACGACCCACGCTTTGTGGAACTTTGCACCCCCGTGATTTACGGTTCGGCAAAGATAGCCGCATATTACCGTAAAGGGCTCGACATAGCCCCAATAAACCTGGTTCAGGTTCCGTCGGCCGACGATGCACGCGACGGCGAAGTAAACATAATAAACGTTGTGCCCGAGGACACCAAGATTGAGCCCGGAGTGGCATCAAAGACAGCCGGACAGGCCGCTTTCGCATCGCTTGAGAGCGCCGTTACCGACCTCCGCTCGGGCAGCATCGATGTGCTCGTGACAGCACCCATCAACAAGGACACGATACAGAGCGAAACATTCACCTTCCCCGGCCACACCGAATACCTCGAAGCCTCGATAGGCGACGGCGACAAGAGCCTCATGGTGCTTTGCTCCGAAGACATCCGCGTGGCCCTCGTGACAGCCCACATGCCGCTGGCCAAGGTGCCATCGGCCATAACCAAGGAGGCGATACTCGAGAAGCTGCGCATATTCAACCGCTCGCTGCAGCGTGACTTCGCCATCGACTGCCCCCGCATAGCGGTGCTTTCGCTAAATCCCCATGCCGGCGAGAACGGACTGCTCGGCACCGAGGAGCGCGATGTAATAATCCCGGCAATCGAAGAGGCTGCCAACGAGAAGATTCTCGCCTTCGGCCCCTACGCATCCGACGGATTCTTCGGCTCGGAAGCTTACGAGAAGTTTGACGGCATCCTTGCCATGTACCACGACCAGGGACTCACACCGTTCAAGGCTCTCGCCATGGACCAGGGCGTAAACTACACCGCCGGACTTCCCTACGTGCGCACCTCGCCCGACCACGGGACAGGATTTGACATTGCCGGCAAGGGCATGGCATCGGCCGAGTCAATGCGCAGCGCCATATACATGGCTATCGACATCTACCGCAACCGCCTGCGCCACGACCGCGCCTACCGCAATCCGTTGCGCAAGCAGTACTTCGACAAGAGCAAGGACAACGTTGTGCTTGACCTCACCAAGGATGACAGCGAAAACGACTAATCAACCCACAAAACAAGATAAAATGAATTACGCCATAATAGCCGCCGGCGAAGGCAGCCGCCTCGCTCAGGAGGGCGTAGAGCGCCCGAAGCCGCTCGTAGAGCTCAACGGCACCCCCATGATAAAACGACTCATCGACATAATGCTCGACTGCAACGCCGAGTCGCTGTCGATTATCGTCAACGAGCAGATGACCGAGGTGCGCCGATACATCGAAAGCCTCACCCTGCCCGTGCCGCTCTACCTCACCGTGAAGTCGACACCCAGCTCGATGCACTCTTTCTGGGAAGTGAGCCGCAAGTTCCCCGCCACAGGAAAATTCGTGCTGACGACAGTCGACACCATATTCCACGAAAAGGACTTCCGCCAATATGTCAACGCATTCGAGCATGACGACAGCGCCGACGGATACATGGCCGTTACATCGTTTATCGACGACGAGAAGCCACTCTACATCGATGTCGACAACGATATGTTCATTACGGCGTTCCGCGACAACCCCTGGGACGGAGTGAAGTACATTTCAGGCGGAATATACGGCCTCACAGCCCCCGCGCTCGACATTCTCGACGACTGCATGAAGCGCGGAGTGAGCCGCATGCGCAACTACCAGCGCGCACTCGTGGAGGGCGGCCTGCGACTTAAGGCCTACCCCTTCAGCAAGATTGTCGATGTCGACCATGCCGGCGACATTGCCACCGCCGAGCGATTCATCGCCGAAGGGAACGCATAAGCCCACGCCAACAAGCAACTCGAATCAATCATTGTAACATATTATTAAAATGGCTGAAATAACGATTGCCGGCATCATGCGTGCCGGCGCCTACTCGCCAAACCACATCGGCAACGACGCCGCCATATTCAATGCAGCTGCCGACCATCTGCGCAAACGCGGATGCATAGTGAACATCTACAGCGAAGAGCAGTTCATTGCCGACGAAGTGACCGAACCGGTCATCGTCAACATGTGCCGCGAAATGAAGTCGATACACAAGCTTCAGGAACTCGAGCAGAAAGGAGCCCTGGTGATCAACTCGGGATTCGGAATCGAGAACTGCACCCGCGAGCGCATGACACGAATACTCGTAGGCTCCAACATCCCCTACCCCGAAAGCCTCATCGTAAACACCGACGAAGGCGTAACCGCAGCCCTCAAGAAAGCCGGATTCACGCAGTGCTGGATCAAGCGCGGCGACTTCCACGCCATGCACAAGGAGGACGTGAGCTACGTGCGTCATCCCGAGGAGGCTCAGGAGGTGCTCCAGGAATACTTCCTGCGCGGCATCAAGCGCGCCGTCATCAACCGTCACCTCGTGGGCGACCTCATAAAGTTCTACGGCGTTCAGGGCACTCCGTTCTTCTTCTGGTTCTACCCCTTCGACCTCGGCCACTCCAAGTACGGCCACGAAGCCATCAACGGCAAGTCGCAGGGACTCGAATTTGACAAGGAGAAGCTGCGCGCCATCTGCCAGAACGCGAGCGAGGTTCTCGATGTGAAGGTCTACGGCGGCGACTGCATAATAAGCCCCGAAGGCGACATTCGCATCATCGACTTCAACGACTGGCCAAGCTTCGCTCCCTGCCGTCAGGAAGCGGCGCCCCACATAGCCAAGTGCATCCTCAACGAAATCAAAAAACGCAAATAATGGCTATGGAGCAACAGATAAATAACGCACAACCGTCCACATCAAGCTATCGCGACAGCCTCAAGTCGATGGACACCGAGGAGCACATCGACCTCGCGTTCTATCGCCCGATAGGCTACATGTGGGCATGCCTCGCCAAGAAGCTCGGCGTAACCCCCAACGCCATAACCATAGCATCGATATTCCTCGGCATCGGCGCCGGAGTGATGTTCTACTTCAACGATCTGTGGCTTAATGTGATAGGAATGTTGCTGCTGATATGGGCCAACTCATTTGACTCGGCCGACGGACAGCTGGCCCGAATGACCAAGCAATATTCACGCATAGGACGAATACTCGACGGACTGTCGGGCGACTTCTGGTTTGCTACGATATACGTGGCTATATGCCTCCGCACCAATGTCACATCGGAATTCTTCTCACAGCACCACTGGGTGATATGGGTCACCGCCGTCGTTACGGGAATATGCCATGCCAAGCAGGCTGCAATGGCCGACTACTACCGCCAGTTCCACCTCTACTTCCTCAAGGGCGAGGACGGCAGCGAACTTGAATCGGCCGCCGACCTCAAGAGCAAGCTCGCCGAGCTGTCGTGGAAACACAACTTCTGGAAGAAGCTCACATTGACCTTCTACACCAACTACACCATCAACCAGGAGGCTTGGACCCCGCGCATGCAGGCACTGCGCGCCGAGCTGAAACGCCGGTTCCCCGACGGACGCATCCCGCAGTCGTTCCGCGACGCATTCCGCGCCAAGAGCCTGCCGCTGATGAAGTACACCAACATCCTGTCGTTCAACTGGCGCACGATAGCCCTGTTTGCATCGCTCTTCCTGCAGATGCCCTGGCTCTACTTCGCCTTTGAGCTGACGGTGCTCAACATATTGCTGGCCGGAATGGTGATACGCCACGAAAACATTTGCAAGACATTCACTAAAGAGCTTGAGGATGGAAAATATTAAAGGTATAATATTTGACTACGGCGGCACAATCGACAGCCGCGGCACCCACTGGAGCGAAATTATATGGGACGGCTACCGGGCATCGGGAGTGGAAATCGACAAGGACACATTCCGTGAGGCTTACGTGTATGCCGAGCGTGAACTTGCCAAAGTTCGTCACATAATGCCCGACGACAACTTCTACGTGCTCCTGCTCAAGAAGATGAAAATCGAGCTGACGCATCTCGCCGACAACGGAGCCATAAAGCGCGAGGCCGTCGACACTCTTGCACCCGACATTGCAAAGTACTGCTACGATCAGGCACGCCAATGCATCGAGGAGGCACGCCCCACGCTTGAGGCACTCTACGAGAAGTATCCCATGGTGCTTGTGAGCAACTTCTACGGCAATGTCGAGAGCGTGTTGCGCGATTTCAACCTGCGCCACTATTTCAAGGATATAATAGAAAGCGCCATTGTGGGCGTGCGCAAGCCCGACCCGCGCATATTCGGCCTCGGAGTCGAAGCTCTGCACCTGAAGCCCGAAGAAGTGCTCGTGGTGGGCGACTCCTATAAAAAGGACATCGTGCCCGCCGAAAGCATCGGCTGCAAGGTTGCCTGGCTCAAAGGAAAAGGCTGGACCGCCGACGAAGATGCCGTGATGCACCCCTCGATCATCAAAAAACTGGCTGATGTACTCGATGCAGCGTTATAATCCGTTAACATTATTATTCGAGATGTGAATGTAAATTTTACTAAATTAACACATCGTCCCTATATTTAACTATTCTTTACGAAAAATAAGGAAAGTTAGCTGAAAAATATTTTTACATTTGAAAAATAAGGATTACTTTTACGCGCTTTTTCGCTGCTACCGGCATCGGATGAGCGCGTAATTTTCATTATGCAAGTGAATAAAACAACAATTTAAATACTTAAACCGTAAAAATTAACCTCACAATCATGAATCAGATTGAAGTAAAGAAAGCCGAAGGCAAGCTTGGCGTTCTCGTAGTAGGACTTGGAGCCGTATCCTCAACTTTTATGACAGGTGTATTGATGACTCGCAAGGGTCTTGCCAAGCCCGTTGGCTCAATGACACAATATGATGTAATGCGTGTTGGAGAAGGTGCCGACAAGAAATACCTCAAATACAACCAGATTGTTCCCATCACCGACCTCAACGACATCGTGTTCGGAGCTTGGGACGTATATCCCGCCAACGCATTTGAATCGGCTATGAACGCCGAAGTTCTCAAGGAGAAGGACATCCTCCCCGTTAAGGACGAGCTCGAGAAGATCAAGCCCATGAAGGCTGCATTCGACCACAACTATGCAAAGCGTCTTGACGGTGACAACGTTAAGGACTGCAAGACCCGCTGGGACATGGTTCAGGAACTTAAGAAGGATATCCGCGACTTCAAGGAAGCCAACGGCTGCGCACGCATAGTTGTGCTTTGGGCTGCTTCTACTGAGGTTTATGTTCCCGTAAACGAGAAGGTACACTATAAGCTCGCCGATCTCGAAGCCGCTATGAAGGCCGACGACCGCGAGAACATCGCTCCCTCTATGTGCTACGCTTATGCAGCACTTACCGAAGGCGCTCCCTTCATCATGGGTGCCCCCAACACAACTGTCGACATCCCCGCTATGTGGGAGCTCGCCGAGAAGACCAAGATGCCTATCGCAGGTAAGGACTTCAAGACCGGCCAGACCCTCGTTAAGTCAGGTTTCGCCCCCATCATCGGTGTACGTTGCCTCGGCCTCGCAGGATGGTTCTCAACCAACATCCTCGGTAACCGCGACGGTCTTGTACTCGACGAACCCGCCAACTTCCGCACCAAGGAGGTGAGCAAGCTCTCAACTCTCGAGTCAATCCTCGTTGCTGAAAAGCAGCCCGACCTCTACACCGACTACTACCACAAGGTACGTATCAACTACTATCCTCCGCGCAACGACAACAAGGAAGGATGGGACAACATCGACATCTTCGGCTGGATGGGCTATCCGATGCAGATCAAGATCAACTTCCTCTGCCGCGACTCAATCCTTGCAGCTCCCTTGTGTCTTGACCTCGTTCTGTTGAGCGACCTCGCAGCACGTTGCGGACGCTACGGCATCCAGTCATTCCTGAGCTTCTTCCTCAAGAGCCCGATGCACGACTATACAAAGAACGAAATACCCGTAAACAACCTCTTCGAGCAATATGTAATGCTTAAGAACGCCATCCGTGAGATGGGCGGTTACAAGGCCGATCAGCTTATCGACTAATAAAACAGTATACATAGCTTAAGAATAAACTTCGGGGAGATGCACCTTCAGGTGCACCTCCCCGTTTCCATTACAACCCGGCTGATTGGGGGCCGGTCGCTACTCGATGTCGATGATTACCCGTCGATAGGATGTCAGCACGGGAGTGCCGTTGTCGGTTACCGTGCACAGCACATTCACCAGGCTGCCCTTGTCGAGCGCGGGCAATGTAAGCTCGGTCTTCGGGCTGTCGGGATCGGCGATCACCACACCCTCCACATCAGCGTTGCCGGCTTCGGGCAACAGGCTCCAATTGACATTTATCTTGTCGCCGTCGGGATCGGTCGACTGCGACGCATCGAGCGTTATCGACTCACCGCCGCGTGCATTGATCACGATTGGCGCAAGCCCCTTCTTGCCGTTGACCACGGACACCGGATTGCGATTGCCCTTACCTTCGTGAGCCCAGGCCATTCGGGCGGCAAAGTTGTTGAACACGGCCGGATAGAAAAGCTCCTCATATTTACGTGACACAGCCTTTACCTCGGGTGAGATGTTGGTGTAGCAGTTGGTAACGCTGTCGGCTGTCATACCGCTCTTGAAATATCCGCCCCAGCTTATATCCGAAGGATTCTCGGGGTCGTTAAGACCCGTGGGCATCACGTAGAGAAACGACGGAGTGTCGCCCTCGACTCCCCAGCGGTAACGGGGATAAACAGCACCCATGTTGCCCTTGCCCTGTATGTGTTGCTCATATTCGGGCCAATGGGCTGCGCCTATCTCATTCTGCGACAGCCATGCGCTCTCGTCCCATATAAAGAAGAGGCTGTCGCCAAACTCTTCCCTCATCCACTGATGGGAACTTAGGTCGTGCTGCGCCCTCTTGATCCAGTCGACATCCTGGTCGGTGATAGTGTATATTCTGATTTTGTCGAGCACATCGCCGAGCAGCTCCTTGTCATCGCTGTTGCGTGCCTGCCACAGCGACTGAGCCACGGTGTTGCCTCCGCCCCACACGAGAACCCACAGCGGGCGCTCGTCATCCTCACGCGCAAGCGAAAGTATGTAGTCGCTGCCCGGCGAAACGTTATCGGCTCCGATATGCGACACTCCGAGATACTTGCTGCCGCTGAACACACGGCTGCGCAGGTAGTCGGCGCTCGGCCAATAGCCGATCATCTGCTTGTCAGCCTCCTCGGCAAGCGGCTTGAACTCCGACTGCTCGGAACGCTTCATAAGATTGGGCAAATCCTTTTCGTAGGCACCGATCACCGTCTGAAGATATTGCCCCCACTCCTCGGGGTACTCGCGACCGCCGCTGTTCCACCCCGATGCGGTTATTATCGCCTCAATCTCATAAAGGTCGGCATGGGAAAGCAGCCTCACCATCGACTCCATATCGTCGGGTTCGGTTTCCACGGGAGCGATGTCCGTCAATATCACCACTCGCGGCTTATACTCGCCTTCGCTCGGTGCCTCGGCGGCACACGACACCATCGCCATAACGCCCAATGGTGCAAAACACTTCAATAGCACATGTTTCATAATGGTCATTTTAAGATTAATATGGTCATTTTAAGATTAATCCATGAAGTTAAATATTTATTTTGAATCACCCACAAAATCAACCGCCCAATTCGCTCCAACCCACGCTGCACAACCCCGCAGGGCAGAATATGCCGTCAGGCATTACATGTACTTAACCGCGGGTTGGGCGACAGCCCTACCCGTGGACAGGCCGCGTCCATGCTCCACAACCCCTTGCGGGTTGCACAAACATCACCGGGTATAGGATACAAATAAAAAGGTCGCCCGAATATCGGACGACCTTTTTCACCGGAAATCGGAATTGCGCTTCAAGATGGACTCGAACCAACGACCCTCTGATTAACAGTCAGATGCTCTAACCGACTGAGCTATTGAAGCTTTCGTATTAATTTCCAATCCCTGCCTTTTTGCGCTTCAAGATGGACTCGAACCAACGACCCTCTGATTAACAGTCAGATGCTCTAACCGACTGAGCTATTGAAGCATTATTTAGTAGGAGATTTACGGCTTTCCGTAAATTGCGATGCAAAATTACGTTCTTTTTTTGAATTATGCAACTCTATCGCAAAAAAAACTAATGCCCTGATGAGCTTTTTAGATTATTTTGGCATTACAATTACCCGCCGACACAAGCACAACGCAGGTTAGCCGCTGTTTAAGGACGCATCGGCCTCTACATAGTAGCAGGAATCGGGAGGACATATCTTATCGCAAAACTCCAATAGACGCCTGATACGCTCCTCAAGCTGAGGGTCGTCATTGCCGCGCGCCACCTGCTGATGCGGCCCTTGCGCACACGGCTGTGTCGATCGGCAACCGTCACGACGACAATCGGGCTTCACAGCAGAGGAATGACCATCTTGGGCGGCACGTTCAGGCTGCACGGCAGGAGAAGAAGGCTTAGAAGCGGCAGAAGGCTGTGCGGAAGCCTCGGCAGCAAGGCGGGCGGCCTTCTTGCGCTCACAGTAACGGCGCTGACGCTGACGGGCAAGGCGACGACGCCTGATTGTAGGATAGATGAGCATAAACAAAGTGCGCACCAAGTCATCGCTCATCGTGCCTATTATATCGCTATCGTTATGATTCTGATAATAATCAATCCAGTAGTAAATCTCGCTGTGATAGTACACCGGTATCTGATTGATGGCATCGACCCAAAGTTGGTCAAACTTCAACTTGTAGACTCTCTTCTTCTTGGGCGTTTCGGCGTTTTCCATGGTATTATCTTTTTCAGCAAAGATAGTAGGCCGAAGCGCCCGATTTCACCCCATAATGTCGCGAAGCACATTTTTTAATGCAAAAAATTCATTTCACCTCGACAGCCTACCCTGCCCTAACAGAATATCGAGATGAGCACCGGAACCGATATTTCAAGAATAATCCCATGGATTATAGCCAACGGCATAAGATTATTGCGACTACGGTCCGACAATATGGACGGAAGGCACACATCCATCGAATTTATTCCGGCAAGAGATATAGCCGATATGCCACGACCGCTCCTCGAGATGAAGGAGCAGAACACCAACGCCGCCAGTTCCCTGATGATATTGGCAAGCAAGGCCGTGGTAGCCAACATTCCGGCAGCCTCAGCCCCCGACGCCGACTTAAACTGCATAATGAGCATCGATGACAGAGAGTAATATCCGAACCCGCTCCCCACGGCAAGGCAATCCTTTAAGCTGATGCCTTTTATGATGAAAAATGCCACAGCGGTGGCTATCAGCGTGCCTGTGATTGTAAAGAGCGGCAGCAGCAGAGTCTTGAAGCTGACTGTGCGCAATATCTCCGTAAAATCACGGCGAGAGCCAAGCCCAAGCCCCACCTGAAACACCAGCAGACCGAGCAGAACCGATGACAATCCGCCGTCGGTAAGCCATTGGGGGACAATACCCGAAAAGCCAATAATTATACCTGCGACAAGGAGCGACGGCAGGAAAAGTATTTCGGCAATGTGCTTTACGCTCATTTCTCACCTCCTTTCTTGCCGAAGAAACGGTCATATCCGTATGCGGCGACAAGGCTTCCCGATATTCCAAGTATCGAGATCACCAGTGCCGGAACTCCTATGTTGCCTATATTGTCGAGAATAGCCTTATTGGAACCGACTCCCGTTCCGAAAATGAATATCAAGGCTGCAATAGTTATTGAAACAGAACGCGATGTGTCGGCCGAACAGCGGAAGCGGCGCAGCACACAGCCGATGCCCATGCCGAGCATCAGTAATGATAAAACCATAAACATAATATTAAAGGAATGTTATAATGCGTAATAATACAAATAGCAATCACCCCTGACAGTCTATGGCATAGGCTGTCAAGGCATTGTCAAGGAGCCAACGCTCCTGTAAAAACATTCCTTGATTTAGATGAATCCGCTGAACCAATGCACAAAGACTATGCGGCACATCCTTGACTCGGCGTGCTTATTCATATTGCGTATATTTTTAGTCCTTTGTGTCATAGCGGGTGCAAAGTTACAAATTATCCCACAATCCCACAAATGCGGAAAAACACCGCAACACATCCGCAATATCCGATATTTTATTAATTTTGCAATTATAAAGCGCGTCAAATTCAGCCTGATACAGCCAAATGCCAGCTGAATGTGACGAAAACGCCGCTTTTATATACTCAAATCAATTTATATTTAATTAACCGACAAGATAAAGACCGCCGTTATCCAACAACCCGAAACTATGAACATCGAAGAATTCCGTGAATATTGCCTGTCAATGGACGGCGTTACCGAGAAAACGCCCTTCGGCAAATTTGCCCGTCGCTACGACTCCATCCTTGTATTTTATATACTCGATCACATGTTCTGCTTCGTGGATATGGACGATTTCACATCGGTTACAGTCAAGTCAACCCCCGAAGAAATAGCGGAAATACGCAACCGGCACCTATCGGTGAGCAACCCTCTCAATCAGAGCCTTAGACACTGGATACAACTCAACCTCAACGGCGACATCCCCGACCCCGAAATCTACACCCTCGTCCAACGCGCCTACACCCTCGTCCAATCCAAATACACCCCCAAGAAAAATCCCTAACCCACTCCGCATCCTCCACAGCCCTACACCTCCATGCGCCCAAAAGTGGTGTAAATAAAATAGAATGGCAACAGTTATACCACTGCCATGGCAATATACCACTAAAAAAGTGGTACATTATTTCTGCATACTTTTTTTGCAATTAGTCCCAATTAGTTCATAATTGAAACCTCAAAGCTTAAAAAGAAAAGCTGCACCGTAAATCTTATTACGACACAGCCTCCTAATTAACCAAAAAACTTACAATTATGAATTATTTAAATAATAGTCAGCGGCTATTAGCCACCGTGAATGTAAGTTCATTGGTATTATAATACAAAGATAATATATTGGGGGCATTTTTCTGAAAATTCAAGTACATGAATTTTCAGAAAAAATGCGGCGGGATGGGGCTTGGGCAATAAAAAAGCAGTCAGCGATGTGCTGACTGCTTTGTGACCCCGGAGAGATTTACCCGAAACGAAGTCAACTATGCTGTCTGTCAACACTTTAGATTACTTGAAAATCATGGATGTTCCCTTTTTGCACACCCGGACATTTCAATGTTCTTCGTATATCTACAACGCAAAAGTAGCTATAATAGTCTGATTTCAGGCTGTTTTCAGGGTTAAAAATTCTATACATCCGAGAGTAATATTTATCGGGTCATGCTGTGCATTGATGAATACGAAAACATAAAAGTCCCTAACCAGACTTCTATCATCAGTACATTGTTATTGATATTCACAACAGGATGTCTCCCTTTTTCTGACTTATAGACTCTCTTTTTTGAGGATTCTATTGATTGTGACAGCGACTGTGTCATTAAGGAAGAGAGAGGTTTCCTTATCATCCTTTACATAGATATGAAACTCTCCCAGTAGAGTGTCAAGTGCCAGTTTACGAAGTTGCTTCAGGTCACCGTCAACCGGAATCTGTCTATGCGCCTCCCAATACTCAGTAACGGCATGGCTCATATATTCCCGAAGAACATTCCTCATGCTTTTCGAGAGTTTTCCCAGTCGCTGTCTTGGAACAAACTCCGTTTCGCCGGGTATGACTGGACAATCATTGACGGTATCATATTGGGGGCCATATTGAAGATAGTCCTCAAAAATGCCATGATTGACTTTCACTTCTGCATACTTGGTTGGAACAGTTACTTTATTCTTACCCTTCTTTGCCATATCTCTATTTAATGATCACAATGCCAGGAATCCTCCAACTGGTAATATTTTCACGGGAAACATCCATCTCTATCGGTTATTGAATATCCTTGACAAATACCCAATGGCCGGTTTTAGGATGACCAAGCCATGCAATATTCCACTCTTTCATCCGTCGTTTGATTGTACTCTCTGAGCATCCGGCAATTCGAGCCAACTCAGCGCGACTGATTCCATTGTTTTCTTTGATTGCTCGGATGACAGCATGTTTTTGAGGGCCATCTTCCACTATTTGAAGGTCATTTTGACCCTCTAAATCGGTTTGCGGGTCAACTTTTATTCTTTGCAGGTCATTTTGAACATCATTTTCGTTATAGAGACGTTCATAATACAATGCTTTGCCTTTCAAAGTCAATCCGTATCTCTGGTTTGGAGCATTCGTGCTATCCGGATTTTCAAGTGCAACTAAACCTGCCGATATCGCAGGTTTTAGATAAGTTTTTGTAAATGAAAACCTTGACGTAAGCCTCATGATTCCAAGTATATCATGTAGGGATAACCAATCTTCTCCTATTATCCCAATTAGTTTCAATATAGACATTTTGATTGTCCTACCCTCTTTGGTCAAGCTTGCAGCAGCTGAACCTCTACTTGTACCATCACTTGTACTATTACTTGTACTATTACTTGTACTATCACTTGCACTATTACTTGCACTACTATTTGCGCTACTACTTACGTCCACTGTGTTCTTGGGACGCATAAAAGTAATTTTGACGATAGTACCGTCACAATAGAATTCCGGAGCAGGCAATCCAGCACCTTCACATTGTCTTGCCATCATTGACAATCCACGCCCCCAATGTTCGATGAGGCCGGCAAGATACATGACATTGGCAATTACCGGATTCGGAGGCATTGAGGTATTTTTACGATCTTCTTCCTCCTTACGCATCAGAGTGTTTGGCGAGATTCTGACTGGGAAGCGACCAGCATTCTCAATTACTATACAGTCATCGTAAATCGCAATACCCACAGTAGCGATCTCATATCCCCATCGCATATGACAGTATGCATTGACAACTGCTTCACGCAAAGCATCATACGGAATCTCAAGATTATCCTCTCTGTAAAGTCGATTATGCGTCGTACCCGAAAGGTTGAGATGCTTGAAGAAGAAAGCCATAGCCGCATCCACCAACTCAAAGATATTACCTTCATGTTGTTGGTTGTCGATGAAATATTGCTTGCTGGCCCCTTTGAACCGCGCAAGGCGTAACCTGCATTGTGGATAATCGGAAAAAACTTTCCCGAACAATACAGCCGCTGAATTGCATACAGCTCCGTCTTTAGTCAGATTTAGTCGTGACAAAGCGATGGGCACAGTATCATTAAGGGCATCGTTTGATAGTCGGCCTCGCCTTACAGCGCTCTGGATTACATTGTGTATGAGCTGTTCATCAAGATCATCAATGGTCAGATTCTGATTCACTTCATTCTCCCATTTGTATTTCAATCCGCGCTGAAGCTCATGAAGCCGGATGAATTTCTCGCGGGGCATGACACTTGTAACGCTGTCATGTCTGCGATATGGTTTGCCATCCCACATATAAGGCTTATCACTCTCCAATCCATCTGTCCGGAATACTATGGCATACTTGTCGGAATTGTCAACCGGCACATATATCGGTTGAATGTCAACCGCCGGATCGAATTTATTGATTGCCTCCCCGATTTCACGGGTGGTCTTGTCGCCGATTTCCTGTCCGATGATTTTGCCTTTGTTCGATACCCCGAACACAACGACACCTCCGGAGCCGTTGAACATACCGCATAATGTCTCCATGCCACGGTTAAGCTGTCCGGTGGTTTCCTTAAATTCGACATCAACACCTTCATGGTTTTCAGCCAAATGCTCTATGTAGTCTAAATCAATCGTCATAAATTCAGTGGGATTGTATATGCAAAGTTACAAAAATATATTGAGATTCAGTCACCTTATAGTTCACGCACTGCGTAAATGAGCATTTAAGAATGATTGTCCGTTTTCCATTCCGAATTTACTGCAAATTTACAGGATTTATGGAATACAAACGTAAATCAGATTAGAGCACAAAACTCTCATCTCAATAGGGAAGCACTGCGGAAACTGCGAGAGGCGTGACGGCTCACGGTGTTGTCGTCGGCTATGCCGTCAGATGGTGACGGCGAAGCAGGCTTCACTGACACCCTCCGACCGCACGCCGACTATGGGAGCCGGCGGAACACCGGCTGCCTCATACGCCTTGTGAGATTGCGACAGGCTTGTCGCACACACAAGACTTCTAATCGACAGCCCTTGTTCTTAACGCCTGCTCCTTAATATGGAATTTGAGCCGCCGCGCCACTCTCCGTTTGATACGGCCCACGGCGGCAAAGAACGTGTCGCTTACGATCCCTCCATAAATTCCGGGGTCGTCCCCGACACATACATTGCCTTATCCGGGGCTGTCATAGCAGTTTCTAATAAAAGTACAGACATTATCATCGGTGAGAAAGTATGACATACATTAGTTTTCGGAAATGGTTATGGACATTGCTTATTTTCTTACGGATAGCATTTTCTGTATGTCTGTCGTTCAGTGTCACCCACCGGGGCGATGCCAGCTCTATGTTTCGTGCGGATTATAATCATAGTTCAAAGTCTGTTCGCTCGGAGTTGATGAACACGCCGGGACGGGGTATTCCTTTGCATTCGCCTGAAAAAATCTCCACAGCTCCCGTTGGTCGGTAGTATTTTTTCGGGCAAGTGCCGAACACCCCTTTTTCTCCCGTCGTGCCTTGTGGTCAACGAGCGAACAAACTTCAAACAGCGATTATACGCATTAAAAAAATATCGCTTTATGACACTGAACGACAGACATATCAAAAATCCGAGCTTCACATCATCACCAGCTCATACCGCATTAAAAAAGGCGGCTAAGGTGGTGGGGTTGGCGATAACGGCGATTGTCGGGTTGCTCCTTTGGGCGATACTCAAACCGATATTCCGAGGTGTAGGCTGGCTAATATCCATACTCACCGCAATAGGGATAATCTATTGGATAACGACACTCTAAAAACATTTACGACTATGGCAATGAACACAGTGAAAGGAACACAAGCGTTCCAAGACACAATCGCCCAATATCTTATGGCAAGGGCTGAGAACGACCCTCTTGTAGCGGTAAGGCTGGCAAATCCCTCCAAGACGATGGAACAGTGTTGCGCCTATTATGAGTAGAGATATGTTATGAGAAGTCCATTTCAAAGCGGCTTGATATCCAGATGTCTATCTTGGCTACTTATCAGATGGACTTCTCATAAAGATTTAGTGCCCCAGCTGTTTAAGCCAGGTCAACAGGTTTTTGTCATTTTCCCATTCTCTTTCTGACATTTCAGATGTTGCACCTTTATAAGCTTGCTCCAAAGCTTCCCGTTTGGCTTTGGAGTCTGCTCTCGCATATACTCCGGTAGTGACTATCGAAGCATGGCCGAGGAAGTCCCTAAGGTCTACGATATGCATGGCTCCTTTATGAAGAAGGTGCATGGCTCTGCTGTGTCTTATGCAGTGCGGGCTTATTCTTTGCGGTATCAGCCCCGGATTCAGATGTCTTGCCATGTCTGCATATCTTTTTAGTATGTAGGCGATTCCTTCTCTTGTAAGTTTTTCGCCTCTGGAGTTTTGGAACAAAGGCGATGTATGAGAAACGAGCAATTTCTGATTTTCGGACATATACTGTTTAATCAGAGATACTTGTTCCTTTGAGAGTGGTACTATACGGGCTTTGTTCCCTTTGCCTACTATTTTAATTGTATATGGTTCCGACTGAATGCGAAGACTGCCGACGATTAAGTCTGCCATTTCCTGCACTCTTGCAGCGGTATCGTACATCAGAGCCAGAAGTGCAAGATGTCGGCGCCCCATTGAGGTCGATTGATCCGGCTGTTCGAGAATAAGCTTTATACCCTCAGGAGTAAGATACTCCAACGCCTTTTTTTCTGTTTTGGCCTTAGGTATGGACATAATATTCTGCCATTGAGCCATGCGATCGACATCTTTATACATTAAAAACCGACAGAAAGACTTCACCGCAGCCAACCGATAATTGCGTGTTGCAAGACTGATGCCTTTCTCAGTCTCTATCCAGTGGAGATAATCGAGTATGTTTTCCCTTGTTATATGCTTGAGCATAACACGGTTGACATTTACAGACTTTTGCTTTTCCATAAAGATTATGAAGTCGATAAATGCCACCTTATACGAGGCCAGCGTGTGCTTGCTCACATTACGGTCATGAGGGAGATACTCGCTCATAAATGAGCTTAACCGGTTTGCAAAGTCTGTCTCAGTCATCATGGCTCTTTGATTTAGATGGATAGACAAACGCGTTAATCGCAGAGCTGTTTCTTTCGATGTCGGCATATGTGTTCCGAGTAAGACGCACATAATATTCAGTGGCTTCCAGGGAATGGTGTCCCATGCTTGCAGACAAAACAGGAAGTGCCGCATAGATATTCATGCCTTTTCTGGTCATGTTCGCCAAAGCATGTACCGCATAGGTATGTCGCAGAGAGTGGACACATGGACCTCTGGAACGACCACCATATTGTATCCCGCATTTTCTCAACAGACTTCTGAAGTTGGCGTACACAGCCTTATCCGTGACGGGAGTACCGTCCAGCTTTACAAACAGGTGATGTTCCGGATTTGTGAGTCTGGACAGCGGCATTCGGTTCCTGCACTCGATGTAGTCTCGGAGTATGTCCTTCATGGTGTCATGAAGGGCTATTATTCTCTCCGCCTCTCTTTTTGTGGCGTGTATGAGTATTGTGCCGTCCTGCAGGTTGACGTCCTTATTCCTGATTGAAAGAGCTTCGCCCATTCTTAGACCGGCACTGTATAAAAGCCGGTAAATGGCAGGGAGCGCCATGAGTGGGGAGTCGGCGTTGTTCTTGTGTGCTCTTTGGCGGTCTATTTCCATCCATATGGATGAAAGTTCTGATTCCGTGAACACGTATGGCGTAAACGTGCTATGAGGTCTTCTCATAGCTCTGGGGACATAGCATTTACAACCTCTGCGATTCATCAGAGTAAGAAGTTTTCTCCAGACCGAGACTTTGTTATAGGGATACTCAGTTAATTGCCAACTAATTGTTTGCCAAAGTCGTAGATATTTTGTAACTTTACAATGAACCCCCGATGGACCCATCACGGGCTTATTCGGGGTAATTCTTAAAATAATTGTACGTGAAGTTACGAAAAATATCCGAGATTACGGCCACGTTGCCGTTTACCGAGTTCGATTTCATGCAAAAATATCGCGAGAGTTTTGCCGTAAGCGAGCTCGGGCGCATCCATGCGCAATTGCCATTGAAAGAACTGGCAGAGAAAATCCGTTCGCATTTTCCCAAAACGCATCCTCAGGGCAACACTCCGATGTTCCCGCCGGAGGGAGAGGTGGCGCTGATGTTTCTCAAGCCATATACCGGACAGTCGGATGACGGCCTGATCGAGATGCTCAACGGCAGTATACACATACAGATGTTCTGCGGGGTGCTCATAGATCCGGCCAACCCCATAAAGAACGGCAAGATAGTCAGTGCTATCCGTCAGCGTATAGCCGGAGCTCTTGATATCAAAGAACTACAGAAATTGCTGTATGACAAGTGGGGCGGTTTGTTAAAAGACAAGAACCTGTGCCTGACCGACGCCACCTGTTACGAGAGCCATCTGCGATTCCCGACAGATGTAAAGCTGTTGTGGGAATGCTGCGAGTGGATTCAATCACTTATAAAAAAGACCTGCAAGGCGTTGAAGGAACGGTTGCCACGCAACAAGTATCGTGATATTGACCGCGACAGACTCACCTATGCCAAGCATCGCAAGCACACCAGGGCGGCAACCGCCAAACTCCGCCGTCGATTGCTCGGCCTGCTTTCCAAACAGATAGGTCAATGGAACAGAATCTGCAAGATACACACCGTTGACATCACGCTCACCGCAGAGCAAAGCAAGCGTCTCAGTGCATTAAAAGAGGTGTATCGCCAGCAGAGCGCACTTGCTCAGAAAAAGGAGGTGAAACACCGTATCGTCAGCATAGACCGTCCGTACATCCGTCCTATTGTCAGAGGCAAGGAGAACAAGCGAGTGGAGTTCGGAGTCAAGGTCAACAACATCCAGATTGACGGAATTTCATTCATCGAACACCATTCCTTCGAAGCCTTCAACGAGGGCGTGAGATTACAGGAGTGTATTGAATATCAACAGGAACTGACCGGTATCAAAGTGACCAGGGTAGGGGCAGACACCATCTATGCCAACAACGACAACCGGCGGTATTGCACCGAAAACGGCATGACGACCTGTTTTGTCCGCAAAGGCCCGAAGCCCAAGGATGAAGATGCTGACATAAGCACAGCCCGACGAATAATCGGGACACTGCGCTCTACCGCCATGGAGGGCAGTTTCGGTAATCAGAAACAACACTACAGCGTTGGCCGGATAGCGGCACGCAACTCCCGCAGCGAAACCCTGCTGCTCTTTTTCGGCATCCACATGGCAAACGCCGCAACACTTGCCGCCCGACAACTCGCCATCGAAGAAAAAGAGAAGCAGTTACAAAAACAGCGAGCGTGAAAAATCATACTGTCATCTCATCTCCGAAGCACATCGGAGGCGAATCAGTGTATCCCTATTTGTCCGAAATGTCATATTTTATCGCCGAGAATTGAAAATTTGCCCTCATAATCAAAACAGCACCGCCATAGGGCGACCACGCTCCATTTTCAGCTTGATAAATCAAGCCATTAACTGAATATCCCTGTTATAGACAGTTCTTTCACTCTCGTTAATCCTTGTTTTGAGCCAGTCGGTAATAAAACTCTCACTCACAGATGTGTCTTTCAGGCCATAAGAGCAGGCAAAATCATCAAAGGCTTTCAAGGTCCCGGGAAGATGCGTGTTGACTGCGCCTGCGGCACGCTCCATTTCCATAAGTTGAGCCATATATGGAGCCAGAACGCTTTTATAATCAGTGTCGCTCATAAAATACCCCTCCTTTCTGATTATAGAATGTGTCCGGAACAAGCGGTACTTCAAGTGCACATTGCCGGAGCGATTCCATGTCTATGGACAGATAGCTCATAGTCGACTGACAACTCTGATGTCCAAGCACCTCGGAGATGGTTTCTATCGGCGTTGATTGTTTTAGAAGCGCCGAGGCAAGAGAGTGTCTGAGTGAATGTAGGCCATGATGCTTCCCCGTGACATTCACTCCACTGAGTGTGATCAGCCTGTTTATTTGGCTGCATACTGCATAGGCAGTTAGGGAGGTATATGGAGGTCTGTGCAGTATGAACAAATTCACAGCCGATGATTTCGGACGACCATTCTTAAGATAGTCTATTATGGCATTTCCGACCTCTGGCAGAAGTGGCAACTCTATGAAATTGCCGGTCTTTACCATCTTTTTTCTGATAAGATTGCTCTCCCAGTCTATCTCATCAAAAGTCAACGTGGATATATCTGACGCACGGAGTCCGAGTCTTGAAGCCAATAGGATGATTGCATAGTCTCTTTTTCCGAGAGCGCTGTTGCGATTGACGGATTCCTCGATTTTTACGACATCTTCAGATGAATAGAACGAAGGGATTCTCTCTTTGCACCTGACTTTGAAAGCACGAAAAAACTCATCGAAGTCATTTGCGACTACCCCATGCTTATACCAGAAAGACATAAGCATTCTGATTGAATATCTTGCGCTTACTTTATTAGAGCAAGCTTCAATATAAGCCACAATGTCCCCTTCTGTTATCTTCATAGGATGTGTGAGAGACTTACCTTGAACCAGATATTCAAGGAAATAGCTTAGATTGCGCTGATGATGGGCAATCGTCTTTTCGGCTCTGCGCAAACGTCTCTGTGAATCTATAAACTTCAGCATTTCCATGCCAATCGCTCCGCTAAAGTCATATTTCACAGGAACTTTGCTTGATCTTCTGATATGCCCGAGCAAAAGCATATCATTAAGCATCCGGACAGATCTTCGATATTCGTTTACAGTTCCCTCAGTATATATACCAAGGGCCTGTATGGAACATAGATATTCATCCCCCAAAGGAGGTGAATAATCGTCAAGGCCCTTTCTCTTCAGATACTGTGCTATGCCACTGTTCCATCGTCGGACATTATTCCGTATGGATATGGCAGCATAGCGAGAGTCTCGGAGAAAAGCCTCACATCTCGAAATGAGATGCTGTAGATTCTCTTCTTTCATACATTTACCATTGTGTTATAGGGTAATATTACCCGTGGCAAATATAGTTATGAGAAGTTGTTATGTCAAGTGCTGAAAGGAGTTGACTGAAAATAAAGAGAATACAGAATGTACTGGATAATACTTCTCATAATATGACTCTACTCATAATAGGTGTTATGAGAAGCTTCTCATAAGACTTATATCATTGGAGAGGTCAAGAAAAGCGGATGTTGCGGTTTTACCGACGATGAAATCTTCGGCTGGGCTATGCACTTTTGGGATGAGCCGGAAATCGAGGTAAGCAATACAGCGACCAACTGCCACGTGGTAGTTAATCACGTTGTGGAACTCACCGAAGAAGAAAAGGAACAGGCACGGCAGGAAGCCATCAACAAACTCCGTGACGAGGAAATGGCTAAAATGCGCAGACCCAAGACCACCGAGAAGAAAGCAACTGAGAACAATCCCCAAATCGCACAACCCAGTCTTTTTGACCTCTAACACTTTACGACTATGAAACCCAAGACAGCATTACATAAGAAAGTGGTAAAACTATCTGCCACACTGCGCCCCATAACCGCGACACAAAAGCAATGGGCATACTCGCAATGCTTTGAACACATCGCCTATCGTGGCAAAAACGGCTCTATGGTATGTTCCGAATGTGCCCACGAATGGTCAGCGGAGGGTAAGCGTGGCAATAAATGCCGTTGCCCGAAATGTGGGGCAAAACTCACCGTCAGCCACTCGCTCAAACGCAAATCAACGCAGACGGCACACTTTGCGGTTGTTACCACAAGGGATAATTTTCAAGTAATTAGAGTGATATACGTTAAATGGTGCAGCCGTAAGGGTGAAAAAGCTGAATACATCGTTAACGAGGCGTTGCAGCGTTGGTTTGACGCCGAGGGCAACGAGGTGAACATCGCACGGAAAAAATGCTTTATGCCACGATACTGCGATGCGTGGAATTTTGACAGCGACATGGAGATTAGGAGCAGAACCGCCAATTACGACAATATCCCCATATACGCCACATATCCCAAATGCCGTGTCCTGCCGATTATCAGACGCAACGGGTTTAATGGCTTCCACTACACAGACCCCTACGACCTGCTGAAAGGTCTGATGTCCGACAACAAGGTGGAAACCCTTGTAAAGACAAGGCAGTATGGGTTATTGTCATACTACCTCTACCGCTCACAATACCGCCGTGACAGCTGGCAACTCATAAGAATATGCCTGCGGCACAATTACAAAGTCAAAGATGTTACGACATGGTATGACCATATCAACACTCTTGAACGGCTCGGCATGGACATTCACAACCCCCTCTATCTATGCCCCAAAAATCTTAGGTCGGAACACAACCGCCTTGTGGAGTTGCTGAAACGGCGTGAAGAAAAAGTGAGGATTGAGCGAGAGCGAAATGCGGAGATAGAGCGTCAAATCCGACAGAGAAAAGACGATGAAGCGAAAAAGACCTATCCGCAACGGATGTCACGATACCTTGACCTCGTGTTTTCTGACGGACTTATTGAGGTTTCCGTGTTGCAGACCGCCGAGGATTTCTACAACGAAGGCGAGATAATGCACCACTGCGTATATACCAACGGCTATTACGCAGAAAACAATTCCCTTGTGATGTCGGCTCATATCGGTGACAAACGGTTAGAAACTATTGAGATAGACCTCAAACGCCTTATAATCTCGCAGTCGCATGGTGCTTATAATCAAGACACCAAGTATCACAACCGCATAGTGTCGCTTGTGCAAAGAAATATCCACAAGATTGCAAGGAGAGCAAATCAAAAATCCGAAAACGCTGATGTAATATCGGCATGATGTCTAACCCGACCTGCGTCAGCAATGGCGCAGGTCATAAATCCTCCGATTATGAATGTAACATTTGAACACCCGACAATCATCTTTGATGATAAGATAGCCGAAACCATCATAGAGTTTGTAAACCATATTCTCTATGCCGACAGCGAGGAAACCCTGCGGCAGATTGTAGCCGACTTTGCCGACAAGTACGACCTTGACCGATACTTCGTCTATGGCTACGGCAGCCACCACCTATGGCTTTATCTAAAGAGTTATATAATCAATACTTAGTCAGTATATCTGAAATAAGCACCTGTAAAATCAATAGTCTTTTATATAAATTCTTGTGATTATAATCTATGCCAAACTTTTGAGAAACTGTTTGAGTTTATCATCTTTTTCCCATTCACATTCCGTATGGACGTTACACAC
Source organism: Muribaculum gordoncarteri (assembly GCF_004803695.1). Taxonomy (NCBI): domain Bacteria; kingdom Pseudomonadati; phylum Bacteroidota; class Bacteroidia; order Bacteroidales; family Muribaculaceae; genus Muribaculum; species Muribaculum gordoncarteri. Next base: position 3,269,271 of record NZ_CP039393.1, on the reverse strand, counting down.
ATCAACGTAGGCTTTTTCTAATGCCTCTCGTTTATACTTGGAATCCGCTCTTGCATATATTTCTGTAGTCTTAATAGATGCATGACCAAGGATATCCCTTATATATACCAAGTTTACGCCTGATTGCAGTAAATGCATCGCTTTTGAATGGCGCAATACATGAGGGCTTATCTTGTCTGGGAACAAATCTTCATGTTCCTTTTTTGCCATAGAATAATATTTTTCAAGAATATATGCAACTCCGGCTGCTGACAACCTCTCGCCCCAACAATTAAAGAACAAAGGGAAAACACGTTTGGCACAATCATCAAGATTATTTTCTTTGATATAGCAACTCACAAGTTCCATCGAATTCCCATCAATCGGGACTATTCGTTTTTTGGAACCTTTTCCGAGAAGTTCGACGGTGAATGGCTTTGACAGCCTAATTGATGCTGGAGTCAAGTCGATTATTTCTTGAACACGCGCCCCTGTTTGGTACATTAAAGTCAGCATTGCCAAGTCCCTTCTCCCTTTTCGGGTATCTACCGGCACATAATCCAAAAGACATTTCAATGCCTCCACTGACACATATGCCAACGAGCCTTTCACATATCTCTTCAGCCTGATTTTACATATTTCTTTCCATTGGGACATATGTGTAGGGTCGAGATACATTATATATCGAAAAAACGAGCGTAACGCAGCACATCTCTGATTCCTTGTCCCCGGTGTGCAGTCCCGCTTACACTCGAGCCAGTCAAGAAATTCCAAGACACATTCTTTCCCAATCTGACTGAAGCATATATTGTACGGCTTTATACTTTTTTCTTTTGACAAGTAATCAATCAGCAATATAAACGTATCACGGTAAGAGCGTATAGTATGGTTGCTCGCGCCACGCTCCTTTATCAGATAGTCAGAAAAGAACTTTTCCAGACATATTGCAAAGTCAAGATAATTATTCTTATGTATCATATCCTTTGAATTAAGAGATTTATGAAGAATAGTCTGAGTCAAGGAATCGCCAGCAATACATCCGGATACATGCTTTGTGTCAATCTGACATAAGACTCGGTACTTGTGGGATTTTTATGTCCCATATATCTTGCAAGCATCGGAAGAGCGCAATATATATCGTAGCCCTTTGACACAAGACGGGACATCGCATGAACGCAGGCCGTATGACGCAAATCATGGATTCTTGGTCCTTCCTGTTGACCATTATAGGGTATATCGGCAGCCAATATGATTTTTTTGAACCATTTTGAAACTGTATTCCTTTTGATTTGCCGTCCTAATCCTGAAACAAACATAAAACCCTCCGGCTCATCAATTCCGGGAACCGGTAACATGTTTCTATATTGAAGATATTGTTTAAGCACTTTCTCAAGAGACTGGTTGATTGGCGCCAGACGTTGCATTTTATTTTTGAGGCCTTCAATTAAAATCTGTCTCTTGTCAAAATTTACATCTTTGTTTCTTATAGCAAGAGCCTCTGATATTCTGACGCCCGTGCTATATAGGAACCGGACTAAAGCGGGCATTGAGAAAAGCACAGTGTTGTGTCCGGTATAATATGCAAGAGCCAGATTGTCACTGGCTTCAAATATACGCCCTATTTCTTCATCTGAGAATATATACGGAACAAAATCCGATGCGTGGTTTTTATGCGGTGGAGGAACGTAGCAATCATTACCCATTGAGCACATATATTTCATAAAGGATGTGAGGATTAGAACCTTGCAGTGTATCGTGGATCTTTTTCGATTTATAGATGCCCATTCAAGCCATCCATCATATGTACGCTTGGATATGTTGAGACCGGCATGTCCAATTTCAATTAGATACTTGTCAAATTCATGCAGGCACCAATAAGACGATTCTGTGCTTTGGCATAGGGACTCCTTCTCCGCTATGTATCCTTTCAGGTATGCGGCGAGGACACTGTTGAAAACTCTATTGCTATCCATAAAAATACTTGTCCTTTTGTGTGTAAAAACTTTCTTTGACCAATACCACGTCATTTGCACAGAGAAGCAATGATTCATTATCAATTGCGAGATAGGACATGGTGGTGTCTGTGGACTGGTGTCCGAGGGCTTCTGAAATTACAGGCATCGCCACCCCATTTTTTAACATCCGTGATGCAAGACTGTGGCGAAGACTATGGGGGCCGTGATGTTTGCCATCATATCCCACACCGGCCCTACGCATATATTCCACCACGATTTCACGGAATGTACCTTCCATAAGAGGTCTTACGGGGAAATTACAGGTAAGGAAAACATTTTTAAGGGTTGATTTTGGTCGCCCGTATCTTAGATATGATGCTATAGCATTCCCTACAATTGGAATCAGGGGCAACTCAATCGGGGCTCTCGTTTTATGCTGCATTATCCGTAAAACATTGGCATCCCAGTCTATATCAGATAATTTAAGATCTAATATATCCGAGCTGCGCAATCCAAGTCTGGATGCCAACAGTATCATGGCATAGTCTCTGAGTCCTTTCTTGCCGCTCTTGCATATGGCATTTTCTATGGAGGCTATTTCGTGCGCTTCATAGTATGAAGGTAATTTTGTCGGCCTTCTTCTCGATTTCCCAATCAACGGATGGCTCAAATCTGTGGTTGTAATCTTGTTGTCGTATAAATAAGACATAAAGAACCGAAGTATAGAAAGCCTGTCGAAATCACTGTTGTGGGTCGAACCAATGAACGCGACAATGTCTGCTTCGGATAAATCCCACAGCGTTCTATGCCTTAGCTCCATAAGAACCGCAAATTTGCTGAGGACTCTTTTATATTGTCGAACAGTATTCAGGCTTAGATGTTTTTCGTCTGTGCGTTCGTTTATGAACTGTTCTGCAACAGTACCAATATCTCCGGGAAAACGATAGGATTTATGAACATAGCGTTGCGCCTTTGGAATCGTATAGGTCGCCTCACCATTAAGATAGGCATTGACAGCCCGGATTGCAGGTATTATCTGCATCTTTCTGTATTTAGACAGGTTTTGTTCAAATATCTCAACTATATACCGTTCTCCTTCTTCCGGTTTATAATTTAACACACCGTCCTGCTGTAAATGCCTGCTTAGCACTCTAATCCCTCTCATAAACCGACTTTTGACATCAGTCGCCAATTGAAAGGTCTCAACAGCCTTTTCACAAACCTCTATCAAACTATCAGTGGGAATAATCGTGTTTTCCATATCTTGACAATATTATGGGGTTCTATAAGTAATACATATATTATCCCAAGATAGTTATCGCGATTGCCGCTGACTAATAGGTTATTATTGATTTTTAACTTTGAAAGTAGTGATTATATAATTCTTTAGATAAAGCCATTTATCAAAAGCTTTTGATAAATGGCTGAAACAAAGGGAGATAACCAACCCCGATATAACATTTGAATATCGGATATTGATTGTTGAATACTAAAACCGCGATACTATGACAACGAAAATGACCGCCAACGGAGTAAGCACTACCACCACTCCCGGCACCGAACAATACGAGGTGTTTTACACCGGCTACCGCACACGGCGTAAGAAACACTATCAATACGATTACCGCCACACCAATGGAGAACTATTCTCCTGCGTGGCTGGTACACTCAAAGAGTGCAGACAACGCCGTGATGAGTGGCTAAATAAGAAATAATAAAAAATTTGCCAAGTCGTAATATAGCAGGTGGAGCGACCTCGTGATGAAGTCGCTCCACTGATTTTTCGCTAAAAATTTCGGCCGCCACAGGCGGCATTGGCGCATGGTAATTGCTTGCGCAAATCAGATTATTTCTGGAACAATATCATAATTTCCATAATCCGGCGTTGGTGGAGTTGCTTGTGGAATTTGCCTTTATACCGGCAGTGGGAGGTGTAGGACTTGAAGATGTCGCGGTTCCCGGATTTGAGTTTCTTCAGAACACTGCTCTTGTTGACTACGCCGGGTCCGCAGTTGTAGGCGAGGCAGGCTAAAAGGATTGAATCTTTGCCGTATTGCGAGTATAAGGCGCAGAACTTGCGGAGATCTTTTCGCAACAGGGCGTCTGCCTGTCTTTCGGTGAGCTGCACGCCACGGCGGTAAGGTTCTCCGGGTTGGACTTGGTGACCGTAGCCTACATAAGGCCAGTGTTTCGGTTTGTGGAGCGTTTCAAACTTTTTGATTATCAGCACGGCACGCTCAAACGGAGGCAGTTCCATTATAGACCGCTTTGCGTTGGCGGCGGGCGTTGCCGCCACAAGGGTCAGCAACGCCATGAAGAATAACAATAGTTTCTTCATCGCACAACCGGTGTTACAGGGCCGACAATCGGGCCGATGATTTTGCCACCATCATCATCGCCGCTGTCCTTGCCGTTGAACTCAAAGGTCTGTTCCCACGGGGTCGAATTGAAGTTGTCTTCAATCACAATCAGGAGTTTATGAGCCTGAGAGGATTTTGCAGTATATGTCAGCCGGAAGGTCTTGCTTTCAAGAAGCACACGGTCATTATTTACCAGCACCGGGCCATCAACGAGTTTGAGAGTGCCTTCGCCGTCATACTGGAAATAGCGTATTGTATAGAGGGTGTTGGAATAGTTGCCTTCGGGAACAATCTCAAAACGCAGCTCCACGGTCTGTCCCTGCGTGATTTTGTCGCCGTAGGGCATGACCTCCACCGTGAACGGATAGGACTGCTGCACATCGAGGTCGTCGGAACAGGAAGTCATGGAGATTACGATTGCAAAAAGAGCAATCCAGAACCCGAAGAACCGGGCGGGGGTTAGGCGAATATCGCCGATGCGTGAACAGAAATTTGTAGTCATAATTTGAATTTGGGTTTAGTGATTTGTTTTTGAGTGAGCGATTGCAGATAATCGTTCAGATCCTTGTGGTCGGGATAGAGCGCGGATTTGTCGCTCACCCTGTCGCCGAACTCGCGGCGCAGTCTGGCGACTGCGGCACGCCCGGCGGTGTCGTTGTCGAGGTAGCACAGTATCAGCGGGTATTCCGCAAGAACCGGGATTGCCTTTCCGACATTAGCCACGGAGTTAAGCACAACACCGTCGTTGCCGTCATTGTAGCCGAGGCGTTCAGACGAAAGAAAGTCGATGAAACCCTCGAACACATTGCAGCGCGGATTGCCATTGACAATACGGGTTATGCTCTTTGGCGGATAACTCCCCTTGAAGAACGGGTTGCGCAGCTCGTAACCGTGAGCGTTGTTCTCAAAACCGATGGCGTAATAATGTTTGCCGTGAAGCTCATAGTCAACCTGTACGCAGTAGCGTTGTGCAATCTCTTTCTGTATGCCACGTTGTTCTAAATAGCGGAGCAACGCGGACGACTCCAGACGAGATATTTCCACATTCTGGAATGTCGGTTCCTCAACAAACGGCAACGGTTTGTAAGGCTCTGCCACAGGCATATCCATCTTATCGGCGATATACCGAGCCTGCTCAACGAAATCGGTCTTGCCGGATAACGCTCCTGCGAGAGTGAATATGTCGCCGCCTTCTCCTGTCCCAAAATCGAACCATACATTTTTGCGCGGATTGACATGAAACGACGGCTTACGCTCGTTGCGGTACGGAGCATAGAACCACAGACCTTTGCTGTCGCGTCCGGTGGGGTCGTAGCCGAGGCGGTGCAGGAAATCCACAAGGGATATTCCTTTGATAGCGTCTATATCCATAAGCTAAAACCGCATTTTGCGTTTGGGTTTCGGTGATTCCTGTTTCGGCAGCTCTACCTTTTCCGCCTTAGACTTCTCTAATTCTTGCATCTGCCCTGCAATATAGCGGTTAAGCTCTGCCATATTGCATGAACCCGTCAACTCATAGGCAAGGTCATAGATTCCACCGTAGGCGCCGGACTTAGTATCACGCCATAGGTTTGTCTCTGTATTGATTACCATTGTCGGTTCTCCCTTTGCGTCATAAGGAGCTTTGTAGATGCGGAGATTACCGTTTGCCGCTACGGGATGTTCCTGTCCGAGTGCCTTCATAAAGTCCGTCAGTCTGACATTCTTGATGTCAAGTTTGATTATGACAGGTTCAATGGGCCGGGAGCTTCTTTCCAGAATCTCTTTACCGATTTCATAATCATTCATGCACCTCACGATAAATGCTTTCGGATTTTTATCAAGCGCCGGATTCATCAACAGTTTGGCGAGGTCTATTATGTTTCCTTTCTCGTCGGAGTCATAATCATGCCACTGGTTTGTGGTGTGATATACCACAAAAACCGGTTCCGAATCATCCCGATATGGAGGATAGTAAACATTGAAATGTTCTGTTGATTTTACCGGTTTTTCTCCGAGAGCTGACAAAAACTCCCTCAACGGGATAGTCGGGATGTCATTATCTGTGTATCTCATAGGCTACTCAATTATGAATTTGACACCGACACCATACTGCGTATGGAAATGCCCCGTTGAGTTGCCGAACACAAACCTCTCTTTAATATTGGCTGTCAACGCGATTTTATCCGAGAGATAGAAATCGGCCTGCAAGGTCAGCGCACCGCCATAGATGAAGGCATCGCCGTTATGGAGCGTGGAGCCGTCGGACAGGGTGTGCTTGCCCCAATTCACCGTTTCATATCCACCGAGAGCCGATACACCGCCATAGAGGTGGAAAGTCTGCGAATAGTCGCTGACAAGGTGGAGATTATAGCCCGCCTCTGCCGTGAACTGCGCCACAGGAATACGACCTTTTTCAGCGTATGGCTTATAGGTCTGGAGATACTCTCCTCCGAAGTTCCAAGTGTTCGCGCCTCCCTTGAACACTGAGTAATACACTCCGAATGAATATCCGCAGTCGCGGGAGTTGCCGGTATAGAAACCGTCTGCCATATTCGCCTTTATTTCCACGGCTGACATACCGGGGAGGCATCGCTGGGCCATTGCCTGCCCTGTAAAAAGGGCAAGCATGGCAGCGATTATCATCATCGCTTTTCTCATAGGTTACTGAATTGAAAGTTCATCAATTACGTTTGCGCGGACAATATCCTCGTTCTCCACAACGAAGGACTGGTGTCTGCCCCCCTCTTTTTCGGCGACCTCTATGACAAGCTGCTTGTCGTCGGGAATAGTGAATTTCTCCAGCGCAAACACAGTGCGTTCAGAGGATTTTGCGGGAACGACTACTACATAGTTCTGGGCGCGTAGTGGTTCAAGTATCTGCTCTTGCATGGCTGTACGCTTGATAACCTTCTTGTCCACAATCTTGAAAGACACAAAATCAATATCGAAAGGAATGTTGGAGGTGTTTTTCAGCTCCGTGTGGAAGTACAGCAAACCGTTATTAGCATATATGGATTTCAAAAGGAACTGCACACCGAAACGCTTTGACCCGATATGTTTGATTTCGCGCTTGTTCTGCTTGTGGATACTTTTCATAATCAGTTTTACAAGCATAGGACTCTCACTGCCGAGGCGTTCAAGGTAGATTTCCTGTGCGTTGTTGGGACGGTTCACCGATTCGCCGTCGTGGAGAAAGTCTGTCATCTCGATACTGAGCAACAGCGGCTCTTTGGCGAATTTCACGTTAAACGTGTAATAGCTACCATCTTCCGTGATTACCGACAGGTTTGTTTCCTGCTTGAACGACTTGAAAGCGGATTTTACGCGCAGCACGTTCTTCGCACCGTCTGCAAGTCCGGCAACAAGGTTTTCGTTGCCCAAATCGACATAGGTGATTTCTGCCGGGAAGATGATGTGCGTCGTCTTGTTGTAGCATACCTCCAGAGCGTGAGGCGGAATCATGCGGTCAAAGCCGACTTTTCGGGTAAGACCGCTGAACTTGTCGCCGTCGGTGTAGTCGGGGTCGTACACGTTCAAGTCGTGTTCGGCTACCTGTTCAGTATCAGGCGACACATTGTTATCGGCACTATTGACCGTCTTTTTGCCTTTTGCGAAGGCTGGGGTTGCCATACAGAGGACGGCAACGAGAGAAAGAATAAATAATTTGAAATTCATTTGATTGTGGATTAAGTGGTAAATAATCATATATCTTCCGGCTGGTGAAGCATCACATGGTAGCCGGCTTTGAGGTGGACTTTCACGGTTCGCAGCTTCTTGTTGAGATACTGGCTGACACCGTTTATCAGTCCTCGCCCAACATCTGAAGCAATCTGCGCCCCTGTATTGGTGGAGATGTTGATTGAGCTGCCCATCGTACTGCCCATATTGGCACCGATTTCGTGGAGCGCGTCACTCTCCATAGAGTTGGGAATGTTGATACCTTCCTGGCCGTCGGAGTCGTAAACCTGCAACTCCACATCGTAGATGAAGCCGTCGCACTCGATAGAGGATATTTCGATTTCCAGCCTCTCGCCCTGCACTCTTGCAGAGCCGACAATTACAGTATTGCGTGGTATCAGCCGTGAGCCTACCCACATCGGTTCGGTTGTCCGTAACTTTACACTCTCGCCGTCGGTTACACTCTGATTGTTGGCAACAACTGCGGCGATTGTGTTCTTATTCACAATTCTTGACGAGCCGACGGAGGTGTTGAAACTTCTGCTTGACGAGGCACTGAGGGATGATACAACATTTCTGCACACCTGTGCCACCGGCTGCACATTGCGCTTGCCTTTCTCATCGTCGGCAGAGGCCGGAGGTGGATAATTGCCGCCGTTGCCGTTACCCATATATTGTGCCGCCAACTGGTAGGAGCGTTCAAGTATCTCCATCTGATCCGGCTGCTGTTGCTGCTGCGCCATCGCATTTTGAGCTTCCAGCTCGTCGATCCGCGCCTGCAACTCGGCGACCTGTGCCGCCTCATTATTTTCCGGCACAAAGAAATCATCGAGCGAAGCCTGCACTTCCTGATACGCCTGCGCCGATGTTTCCACTGCCGAAGGCTGACGCATATCGCTGTCTTGCGGGGTTGTGGCTGTGAGGGTGTCGAGGACGGATACCGTCTGCTGACGGGTTTCTTTCTCTTTTGCAGCTTCCGCAGCCTCATATTCCGACATCTTGTCTTTCATGCCGTCGTTCTCCCCTTCGGGTATCTCGGTGTTGAAGGCGTCGCCCACGCGCTCGTCGCTCTTGTTGAGGCTGGTGTATAGAAGCCACAATATTACGGCCCCACATAGTATCGCCGCCGGCATCACGATAAGATACTCCATCATCTTCTGCCGTTCAGCCTGTGATTTGGGCTGGAAGAAGCCGTTAATCCTCGCTTTCCATTCCTGCATCGTCATAGGCTGCCGGGGTTATCGGTTTGACATCGGGATTGTTGATTTCCAGCGGTTGTATATGCTCCACCTCCACAATCCGACGGGAATGACCCAGCCCGATTTTATAGCAGGCATGACCGAACACGAAGAAGGCGATCAGCACGAAGGTGCAGAGCATGACGCTCACAACCATAAGCCGCTGCTTGTGAGGAAGGCCGTCGCAGACGCCCCTCACTTTGGCAGAGAGTTTTCCCTTTGGGGTGTGCCACACCTTATTATATACGGTGTCTCTCGCGGCACGGAGATTTGAAAAGACTTTCATCGTTTAGTAGTGATTATATCCTTGTTTTCAAGGATGTTGAAACCTTCAATAATAAATCCGTTGGGATTGTCGTCGGAGCGCGACACGTTGGAAAGGCGGCATACCGTTATCAGAGTGCGCTCCGTCATGTTGGACTCGCGGATAATCATCTGGCGCGCGTATGTTCTGGCGGTATAGGGATATGTGTTGAAATCGCATACCACGCTGTCAACCTGCACGACTTGATTGATATTTCCGGCTATGATACGGTTGTAATAACCTTTTTCCGAGAAATCGGTATAGTAGTTGTATGCCGACTTGTCGCTGAGAATCAGAGCGCGGTTGATGTTATGCTCGATGGCGGATTTATCCGGCGAGAGGTTGAAAAACAGCTCGTGGAAGCGGCGCACGTGTTCACGCGCCTCCGCAGGTCGGTTCTGGCTCATGTCCTGCGACAAGGCGAGCATAAGCGACTTGCCGTTGTCAAGGACATAGATTTTCTCCCGCTGTTTCTCGGCGAAATTGAAGACCATTATCATGGCCACCGACACCACAACGGCACACATCGCAACGAACACGATACCGAAAAGGCGTATCTGGCGGAACGATGTTTCAATGTTCCTTAATGACTTAAATTCCATAGGCATGATTATTTGAGAAGTTTACCGGCCCGACCTGCCACATTACCTGCAACTCCGCCGGCGACGCTTGCCGCACCGGAGCCGACCTGCATTGCAGTGGTGTTGACCGCACGGTTGTAATTACCTGCGCCACCTGCCTGTATGATCCAGCCTGCCACCGTTGGAATTGTGAAATATCCGATAATGCCGATAATCATAAAGACGGTATAAGCGGTGTTGCTCCCGTCAAGGTCAACATTCGGATTATTAGTCAGTTCCGAAATGTCGTTCTGCAACATCAGCACCTGTATTTTCGCCAGTATCGTCGAAAACAGGTCTGCCACCGGCAACCACAGATAGGTCTGAATGTAGCGGCATATCCATTGTGTCAGGGTTGACTGGAAGCCATCCCACACGGAGAGAGCGAATGAAATAGGTCCGAGTATCGCCAGCACGATAAGGAAGAAAGTACGGATTGTGTCAATAGTCAGCGAGGCAGCCTGAAAGAGCATCTCCAGCAGCTCACGAAAGAAATTCTGGATTGCCTTCTTGACCTTATACATTCCGCGCTCGATATACATTCCGGCGGCTGTTCCTATCTCCGTCACGCCCAACTCATCAATCTGCCTGTCAAACTCGGCATCGTCAACGAGGTAAGCTGTCGATGGGTCGTTCATCATCGCCTCGTATTCCAGACGGTCTTTTTCCTCCCGGTATTTTTTCATGTCGAGAGTCTGGCCTTCGAGCATCGAGGCGGTACCCTGCACTATCGGCGACATCACGGAATTGATTGTACCTAATACCACGGTAGAAAAGAACATTATGCAGAATCCGATTACAAACGGACGCAGAAGCGGGAACACATCAATGGGTTCGGCTCTTGCCAGCGACTGCCATATACGGTAGGCGACATAGAACAAGGCTCCGAGTCCAGCTATGCCCTGTGCCACTCCCGCCATATCCTCGCAAAGAGGCATCATCTCGTCATAAAGCGAGCGCAGGATGGTGTGGAGGTTTGAAAAATCAATAGCGCACAGCATAGGCATCACCAGTATTTTTCGGAGCCGTCGCCGTAGAGAGCCACCACACGTTTGGTGTCGGCTTTCTTTTTGGCGCGCAGGTATGACACGCTGATGTTCTTGTTGGTATAGTACGCCGTGAGGTTCTTCAGACGCTTCATCTCCTTGTAGCAGTCGTCCACGACATCCATGCGGTCTTTGTCGGTCATGCTCAGTGTAGTTATATTGACTACCTGCTTCAAGTCGCCGAGGACACCGTTGGCTTCTTCAAGGATACGGGTGTAGCCGGAAGCGATTGCCGACAGTTCCGCGCTTGTGAAATTGGGGTCTGTCAGCATTTTCTGGAAATTGTTGACATAATAGCCGGAGATATTGCCGAGCATCAGGATTGTCTGCTGCACCTTGCGGGCATCGCGGACAAGGTTGTTCACCGACTGGAGCGCGTCATAATATTTCTTCGCCTGCTGGTAGATTTTCACCGTTTCCTGAAAATTTTTCACCATGTGCGTCGCCGTCTGCGACTCCTGCACGAGTGATTTAGAGTTGTTTACGATGGACTGCGCGATATTGGACGGGTCTATGACAGTCCACTGGGCCGAAGCCCTGCCCGTGCCTAAAAGAAGGCACAGGGCGATTAGGGGAATAAGAAACTTTAATTGCTTCATTTGATTGTGGATTAAGTGGTGGAATTGATTACATTATCTGATGCTTCTGGCGCATCTTATTATGAAGATGGAGAGCATCCGGATTACTGTCAGGAGGAGGCCGAGGAAAAGGCACAGACCTGAAATGATGAATATTAGGGATTGCTTGACTTTCATACATCAGTTCTCTCTCCTCTCGTTGGCTAATTGTTTGATAGCCGCCTCGATGTCGCCGCCGAGCTGACGGGCGCGGGCGAGTACCTGCATCTTCTCCGTTTCCTCGGTCGTGTAGGCGAGGTATTCCTCCGGCGATACCTCGGTTGCATACACCGCCGACTGTGTTCCGCCCAGCCCGATCCACACCTCCTTATATAATCGGTTCGGATTATTGGAGAGATTGATACTGAGTATCTGCGCCTTCTCCTTATCGGTAAGTCCCAGCAGCTCTTGTATCTGGTCAAAGCGGTTCATATACTTTCTCTGGTCGAGAAGTATCTTGCAGTCGGAGTTGTTGATGATGGTCTCCTTGACAATCGGCGACGATATTATGTCGTCAACCTCCTGTGTAACCACCACAGCCTCGCCGAAATATTTGCGCACTGTCTTGAACATATAGCGCATATATTCAGCCATATTCGCCGTTGACAACGCTTTCCAAGCCTCCTCGCAGATAAGGACTTTCCGCACTCCTTTCAGACGGCGCATCTTGTTGATGAAGGCTTCCATGATGATGATTGTCACCACCGGGAACAGGTCTTTGTTGTCGCGGATAGCGTCAATCTCGAATACCACGAAACGCTTGTTAAGCAGGTCGATGTTCTCTCTGGAGTTCAGCAGGAAGTCAAAGCGGCCGCCATGATAATACTGCCTTAATGTAGTCAGGAAGTTGTCGATGTCAAAATCCTGCTTGTAGATGGGGATAGGACGCTGCGCCATTTCAGCACGGTATTCATCGCGCATAAACTCATAGAAAGAGTTGAAGCAGGGAACGATGTCGCGGTCTTTCTTCATCTTTTCAAGGAACATCGACAGTGCGGAGCCTAATTCGCCACTCTCCGTTTTGGAAACTCTGTCGTCCTCTGACTTCCAGAGCGTGAGAAGCAGCGTCTTGATGGAGTCCTTTTTCTCAACATCAAACACCCCGTCCTCGGTGAAAAACGGATTGAAAGAAATCGGCTTTTCCTCGGTGTAGGTGTAATACACACCGTCTTCGCCGTGGGTACGGTTGTGGATAAGGTTGCACAGACCTTCGTAGGAATTGCCGGTGTCAATCAGCAGGATATGCGCGCCTTGCTCGTAATACTGTCGTACCAGATGGTTGGTGAAGAAAGACTTGCCGCTACCCGACGGGCCGAGAATGAACTTGTTGCGGTTGGTGGTTATGCCGCGCTTCATCGGCTCGTCGGAAATATCCAAGTGGACAGGTTTACCCGTAAGGCGATCCACCATTTTTATTCCAAATGGGGAGAGTGAGGAACGGTAGTTTGTTTCGGCAGTGAAGAAGCAGACGGCAGGCTCGATGAAAGTATAGAAACTTTCCTCGGCAGGGAAATCCGCTTCGTTGCCGGGCATAGCCGCCCAATACAGCGTCGGGCAGTCGATGGTGTTGTGCCTCGGCATACATCCCATAGTCGCAAGCTGACCACCGACATCGTTCTTTATCCGGCGCAGTTCCTCGGCATCGTCACTCCAAGCCATGATGTTGCAGTGGCAGCGCACTGATGTAAGACCATAGCTGTGTGCCTCGTTCAGATAGCGGTCTATCCACTCCTTATTGATTGCGTTGGAACGGCTGTACCTTGAAAGCGAGTTCATATTGCGCGCCGTCTTTTCAAACTTCGCCAGATTCTCGTCGTGGTCGTCGATAAACACATACTGGTTATAGATGTGGTTGCACGGCAGGAGCAGACCCACGGGAGATGCGAAGCTCAGTCTGCAATCGCTTCTGTCGGTTGACAGGCGTTCATAGCGGTTGTCGGTGCTGACCTTTCCTGGCAGGTCGTCGGTGTCCGAGAGGGTGTGCAGACATAGCATCTTGTCGCCGACGCGCATTTCTTTCGGCGACAGGTCTATATCCTCCAGACAGGTTACATCGTCGGTTGACAGCAAGAGATACCTCTCGATGATGCCCGATGTGCTGTCGGTGCCGACAATCTCATCGTCACCCATGCTGCGCAGCGAGATATATCCGGTGTCGTTGATTATGCGCTCGAACTGGCCCACGGCTTCCATGAAGCCCACAATCATATCGTGATTGAGTTCCTTCGGAGTGATACGCCCACAGCAGAGTGTGGAGAAGTTGGACTGCTGTCGCATACGCTCCTTTGTGGTCTTTGTCAGATACAGGTAGCACTTGTGCGCCAGATACGGACGCTCGTTGAAATGACGCTCGAAGCTCCTGTCAAGAAAAGACAAATCATCTTTTTGCAGTTCCGGCTTATAATTCTCCGACACAAACCAGTCCTGCTTATGCGCCACCGTGAAGCGGGGCAATACCTTGATAGCCTTGCACCATGCGGCGTGCATAGCCTCGTATTCCTGCGATGTGACGGTGAACAGCTCCGGCAGCGTAACCTCGTAGCACACGGTTATGTCGGCATCCTTGCTGATGATACAGCCGTGTTCCACGGCGAGAAGCGGCAGCTTTGACTCCAGTGTTGTGGCTTTCAGTATGTTTCTCATCGGCAGCCTCCCTTCAATATATTGCGCACACGCAGACGGTTGATGATATATCGGGGACGGTATTTCACCGATGTGAGCTTCATAAGTCCGTACTGGCCGTACTTGCCGTTGAGGTGGAAAGTGTACCACACCAGCACCGACGCGCTTATGGCACCGAAGCCTATGCACAGACCCTGCTGCACCCCGCACATATAGAGGATTACGAACAGTATGAAATCGGCGATAAGACCTCCTGCGAAGATGAACAGGTACTGCGCTTTAAGCCCCTTATATTCGACCGTCCTGCCTATGCCCTTGTTAACAGAGTATTCCATCAGCGGCATGGATTAGAGGAAGAACGAGCGCAGAATTGTGGCGGCGACAACAAGGAAGATACAGGCACCGAACCACGATGCGGCGGTCTTGCTCGTGTCGGGATCGCCGGAGCTGAACTTGCCATAGACCTTGACACCGCCGATAAGACCGACGACTGCGCCGATGGCATAAATCAGCTTCGTGGCGGGATCGAAATAGGAGGTCATCATCGAGGTTGCCTCGTTGATGCCTGCCAGACCGTTGCCGGCGGCATAGAGATTGGCGGCACATATCATCAGTGTGAGCATGGCGGCCATAGGGCGGCGCATACCGGGAGCGTTCATAAACTCCACGATGCGCTTGTAGAGCGACTTGAAGAATTTAGTCATAAATAAATTGATTTGGATTGTGGATTTCTTTGCCTTAGCAAAGCGCTAAAGCGGTTTAGTGGTGGTCAGTGAAGGATATTGAAGTCGATGGCGTCAATATCGGTAGTGTCGATGTCGGCATGAAAGACAATCTTGCGGGCTTTACCGATTGCCTCGTCGGTTTTCTCAGCCGGAGCCGGAGCATCTTCAGGTATGTCGGGCAACTGACACTCAATCATCAGTATGCGTTTGCGCACTACCGGGTCGAGTTTGACATATTCGATAATCTCGGTGCCTTCAAGTTCGGAAACTACCCGTCGGGCAGTCTGTTCATCCTCAGTGGTGTGAGGCTGATTTTTCAGCACCTTCATGGCGGTCTGCATTTCATCGAAGTCTATACCGTCGGCATTTGCCTCGGCGGGAGGCGGAGTTTCGCCGGTAAGCTCACTCACGGAGTGGGTTGAGAATATCTCATCCAGCTTTTCGGGCGGGATTTGCATCCTCGGCTTTTCTTCGGGAGTATCGGGTAGTCCGGCATCTGAGGGTTTGCCGAGTTCCATGACTATAAGCGGCACGACCTCCCTTGCGGCTTCGGTAGCGGCTTCCTTTGCGATTTCGCGGAACGAGTCCATGAACTTGTCGGCATCGAAGGAGCTTTTGCCTACTACTTCTTCAGGCGGAGCTTCATCTGCGGGCGGTGGTTCCGGCGCGGCGCCATTTTCATTTTTGCCGACGCTCTGAACATCCGGCTTTGTCAGGACTTTTCTGATAAGCCACACATTGCTTGCAAGCAATGCTATGATAAGCAGCGTTTCCATCAGAAAAGAGGCTGGCTGTTCTCGTCATAGAGACCTTCCATGACCTCGCGGTTGTTGGCGAAGTGGTCGAGAAGGATCTCCGATACATACGAGCCGATGGAGGCGCCGGTATCACGGAACCTGTCTGCCATGCGGCTCAGGACGGCATGGACTTCGGGATAGATATACACTTTGGTGTTGGAGCGCACAATGCCTGGCCGGAGAAACTTGGCGGCATATTTCCTGCGCTCCTCGGCGGCTCTGACATCTATGTCAGTGGCCGGATTCACGTTGATGGTTACAAACGGGGATTTGGGCATAGTTGGTTAGAGTTTAAGCTGGTTGATAACATCGGCATATTCCTCCAGATGGGCTGCCAGTACGTTGTTGATGA
This sequence comes from Muribaculum gordoncarteri, assembly GCF_004803695.1. Classification (NCBI taxonomy): domain Bacteria; kingdom Pseudomonadati; phylum Bacteroidota; class Bacteroidia; order Bacteroidales; family Muribaculaceae; genus Muribaculum; species Muribaculum gordoncarteri. The sequence goes on along the minus strand of NZ_CP039393.1, from coordinate 3,252,996 downwards.
AAGCCTTTAGCGAGCATACGCGCCCTTTCTTGCGGCCGAACAGGATACTACGTATTTTCCATACAATTTCAGGGTCTATCTCTGTCGTGACGTATTTGACTTGTGGAGCCGCATACGTATTGTTATATACGAATCGTTCCATGTATTCGTGAGTACGATTCGGGAGAGAAGGGTTTTCATATACATCGGCTTCCATAACGGCTTTACCATTTGAAGCCATATGCGTTGAAACATCGGGATTTTTTCTGCCATCCTTCGGTATTACCCTGAAATTCCTGTCGGAAATAGTTGAGATTGATGCTGATTTGGGCATAGCTGGTTAGAGTTTGGGGTTGATTACATCGGCATACTCCTCAAAATGGGATGCCAGTACATTGTTGATATAGGATTTGAGGGAGCAGGAACCGTTCTCGAAAGCGATAAGCCTCTTGATTTTACCAATCAGAACCGGGTCTATCTCTACCATAAGGAATTTGACCTGTGGACGCAGATAGGTCGTTCTCGTGATAAATCGTTCACGGAACTGGGCCTCCCGTTTTGTATCGGCAGAAGATTGTTTCGCGGGCGCGTGACTGGATTTGGTGGAGGCAGCCCTGTCTTCTGTCGAATCGGGTGTATCAGGCGTCGGACTTTCTTTAGGCTTCCTTTTCAGCGTTGACAGAGAGGAGGACTCCTCTCTGAATGACCTGATGAACTCATCGGGATCGATTTCCGACTCATATTTCTTTGCCATATCGGTCAGAGTTTGAGTAAATCGAGCAATTCATCGGTAAGTTCCGACAGACGGGTCCCTTTGAGCAGTGTCTTGTCCGGCGGCATAACCGTCGAGCGGAACACGGCGCGGTTGAGTGTCTTTGACCCTTCACGCCGATACTTTTTGGTATCCGGGATCTTGGTTTTAAGCGTCATAAGACCGTATTCCTCGAAAACCGCCTCATACTGGTCGTAGAGGTCTGTTTTCTCGCGGGCATCGACGAGATTCCAGAGCATATACATCTGTTTGACCTGTGTGCGTCCGGTAGTGAGCCACTCCTGTATCTTCAGGGCGAAGGCGAGTGAGCTTTCAAGGATAACCTTGTCGGCTGCGACGGGCACGATAACCGTATCCATGCAGTTGAGAATGTTGACGACACCACGGTTATTGACCGTGCCTGGCAGGTCGAAGAAAACGATGTCTATATCGTTGCCGTCCTCGATGATTTCGCGTACCTTCTGCATAGCCTCCTCCGGCTTTGCCGTCAGGAGAGGATAAGGTGCGAGTTTGGTCTGGCGCAGATTGTCGGAAAAAAGTTTCTTGAACTGGGGGCTGCACTCGATCAGGTCTTTGTCGCGCTGGCGCATCTCTTCGATGCTGTACTGCGAATAGTCGCAGTCCACGACAAGGACTTTAAGCCCCTTCACATAGTAGAGGTAACTCGCCGCCAAAACGGTCAGAGTGGTTTTGCCTGCTCCCCCTTTCTGGGTGGAGAAAGCGACAAATTTGGGGTCTGTCATAGAATTTAATTTGGATTTGGATGTAGTGGTGGGTGCATAGCTTTGGCCGTCAGCGTATCTTCTGACACGGATAGACCGGGCTTCCATCGGCGCGAAGCGGTGCCGGCATATGCTATGCGGGGTGGATTGACAGCTTTCTATGCCGCTCGCAGCGACCTTCCTCCGCTGTCGGGAGGGCATCGGCTAAGTGAGCCGGAAATGGTTGGGTTCGTCAGTCATGTCTGGTTCGGGTTTGGATGTGGAGTTTAGTGGTGGGTTCTGTCTATCACCCATAGCTGTCAAGCCTTGAAGCCATCAAGCTATGAATTATAGATAAATAGATTTGTCAATCAAACAGTAAATAATATTGCAGATACATAAATCTATAAGACTGTATCTTTATCGTTCATTAAACAGTTCCAATTCCATATCTATAAGTTGAACTGTAAGGAAGGATACAGATTTGTCTAAAAACAGATATATCCATCAATAAAAATAATGTTCTCAAGACAGATTGAAAATCATACTTGCAGTTCAATGGATAGTTCTATAATAATATCGGTAAGTTGAACTCCTTGAAGGCAGGTTTAACTGTCAATCTCTACACAAAGAAACAAATAATTCTGCAAACTGGCAAATCTGAAAATAAGCCAAATTCTTGTGATTAAGAGCATTGTCCGGCTATGTCCAAGTATGTCCGGTTATGTCCGAAAAATTCGGCTGAATTTTTAACATTTCGCCGTGCATATTTTTTTGGCGCATCGGCACCGGCTCCATCGCCGGGAAATAAAGCTCACAAAATTTTCTCCGGTTGTTAGGAATTGCGCCCGATTTTTTGTAAATTTATGGAAGCATAACGATAACAGGCACCATCCGGCGCATTGGAATCAGGGAAACACACAGGTCGGAATATAACCGGGCATATCCGATAAAGTCATTTCCTTATTTCATATTAGGAGGGATGTCCACATGAACATTGCAAGGTATGTTAATGCAGGAGGAAAGTCAAGAAAGCGATAGGAAGATAACAGCAATGAGTATTAGGCAGTTAGGTTAATTGGACGTTGCTGTGAATTTCGTTGTTTTTGATTATTTTTCGCCAATCGTACACATTTCGTACAATTCAAGTGTTAATAGATATTGAGGGCGATTTTTGCGTTCGGCAAGTTGTCGCTATCTTTGCTTAACACCACAAATTTAATGATTTATGGCGAAAGTCGAAAATAAAAGCAGACAAAATCCGAAACTTGTCCAACTGGAACTTCAGGACGGCAGGGCAAGTCTCTCTCTCGAATATTATCTCGGTCGCTCCGAAACTCCTGTTCTTGATGAGAATGGTGAGCAGGTAATCTACGAGTCTGGCCCGTCAAAAGGTCGTGTGAAATATTCTATCAAACATGTGCGCCGCCGGGAGAAACTGAATCTCTATATTTGGCTGAAACCACGCAACGCCCAGGAGCGGTTGCAGAACAAGAACACCTTACAGCTTGCGGAGAAAATACGTTTTGAAAAAGAACAAGAGTTTCTTGAATCCCGTGAGGGCTATCGACTCAAAGGCGAAACTGAGATTGACTTCCTCAAATACTTCCGTGAGCAGCATTGCAACTCGACAACATTCACTAAAGGCGTCAAGTCTGGATACAAGACGTCTTACAGCCGCCTTATAGGTTTCTTGGAATCCTCCCCAAAATACAAGAAATTCTCAACATTTCTGAGAATGGACTTGATAGACACAGAAATGGTGATGGCATTTGCTGAATATTGCAAGAAAGTCGGCACTGGCGAGGGCCCGAAGAAATCCCTTCATTGGTTTCATCGAGTCGTACTTAACGCCATTGATGCCGGATATATGAAGAAAGATCCATGCAAGGGCGTGTCCATCAAGTTTGATGTCAATATTTTGACCAAGGACATTCTGACGATGGACGAGATACGGCGAATGATGATAACGCATTATCCCGGAGAGAATCTGATGATAAGACGTGCATTCCTGTTCAGTTGCTTTACAGGCATACGCAAGTGTGACATCGAGAGGTTGACTTACTCCAACATTGACTTCACGACCATGACACTGCGCTTCAATCAGAAGAAAATCGAATGGAGGAGCGCACATAGTGGAGTGACAATGCCGCTGAACGAACATCTGATGAAACTTATCGGAGACTTGCCTGAAGACCGCAGTACATTGATTTTCCCTCTAACATCGGAGGGGCGCACCATATACCGTCATCTTTATAAATGGACGAGAGCCGCAGGAATCAACAAACATATCACGTGGCACTGCGCCCGTCACAGTTTCGCAGTGAATATCCTTGACAATGGAGCTGACATCAAGACCGTGTCATCGCTGATGGGACACGCGAGTTTGAAAATGACGGAGAAATATCTCCATGTGGTTGATTCAAGAAAGCAACAGGCGATAGACAGCCTTGGGGAAATAACGTTGTGATCACTGAAATCAGCGTTTAAACGCATCTTTTCATTGTGATTGTCAGATCTTTAAGCAATTTAGTATCCCAAAATTGAGAGACTGACAAAATTTTCGCCAATAGTTAATCGGTACAACCTCAACAAATTACGAGGTCGTACCGATATTTTTTATCCCATGAACCATACAATTTTGGGATATTTTGGGGTAGTACCCCATCCGTGGATATTTTCATCACGAACTTTGCAACATCGACAGAGGTCAAGGCGGTAGAGAAAATACTGAGCCATAACAGATAATCTACAAAATCAATTATAGACTCTACATATACTCTACAATCCGCAAAGATTGGAATCGCCAACTTTGCAAAGTCAACAGAGGTTGACGTATAAATTCCAATATTTGCCCCGATTTTCCCGATTGCAGACAGAATACTGACATTCATTTGCCAATCTTCTGCCATTCGCAAAAAGGAGAAAACCAACGACATGAGTTATGTTGTTATATGGTCGTCGGAATAGTTCCGAGGCCGTGAATCGCGGCAGGTATTAACAAAATTAAGAAAATTCAAATTAAAATATCTGCGAAATGAACGAGATTATCGTCATCCCGATTCATCAGGTCAAGGACATGATTCAATCGGCGGTCAAGGAGTGCATGACCGAAATAATGTCACTCGCCAAGCCCTACAACGATGCCGACTCCGTTGACATAGACGGAGCGGTGGAGTACCTCAATGCCAACGGCTACAAAATCAAGAAAAGTCAGGTCTATAAGCTGACTTCATCCGGCTCCATGCCGTTCTATAAGTTCGGGACTAAGCTCCACTTCCGTATTGCCGAACTCGCTGACTGGGCGCAGAGCAAACTGCTTAATGGCAACACCATTGGCATACTTGAGCCAGTATCAACGTCCAAAGCCGCCCGCCGATGAAACCTGTCACTACACAACAGCCACAGCCGCCGACCCCGGCGGAGATGTGGGAGAACTCGCTGTTGCAAATAACCGACAACTGCAAGGCTGATACGGAGGTATTGTACTGCAATGGAGCGGTAATCGGCACTCTCGGCAATTTCAGCGCGTCCACCGGGAAAGCCAAGAGCCGAAAGACTTTCAACGTGACCGCACTGACCGCGGCGGCATTGAAGAACGGCGAAGTGATGGCATACATCGGGGAATTGCCGGAGAACAAGCGAACAATCCTCTACATTGACACTGAGCAGAGTCCGTACCATTGCCAGCGTGTGATATGGCGCATTTTGCGGCTTGCCGGACTTCCGGTTGACAGCCACCCTAAAAATTTCAAGTTTGCTTCCCTGCGTCCTTACTCTCCGGAGCAAAGATTGGCGATGATTGAATATGCAATATCCACAACTCCCGGCATAGGATTGGTAATAATTGACGGTATCCGGGATCTGATGTATGACATCAACAATGCCACCGAAGCCACCAACGTGATAACTCGCCTCATGTCATGGACTGACCGCTATCAGATACACATCCACACGGTGCTTCACCAGAACAAGGCGGACGATAATGTGCGAGGTCATATCGGCACGGAACTCAACAACAAGGCTGAGACTGTGCTCCAGATAGCCAAGAGCATTGATGACAACTCCATCAGCGAAGTAACCGCACCTCTTATACGCTCAATAGACATGGAGCCTATGGCGTTCTCGGTTGATGACGAAGGACTGCCCAAACAGGAACACGATCATGAATTCGGGAAAAAGACGGTCAAACGTGGCTTCAACTATGGAGAACTGTCGGATGCGCAACATCGTCAGGCATTGGAGGCGACCTTTGCCAATGGCGACATTAAAGGATACAAGGCTGTGATAGCAGCACTTACCGATGGATATGCCTCAATCGGCTACAAGCGCAGTTATTCAATCATCTCACGGTTGAAAAGGTTCCTTACAAACAAGCGGATGATTGAGATTGACGAGGCAACGAAGGCCTATCGCTTCAACCCACAATATTACTATTGAATTAGTACAGTATAGTTCAGAAGTGTATATATAAGGCCTATACTGCGGAAGCACACAATATCCATCCAACCTAAAATATTTTACCCCTCATGATAGAAGAGATTAAGAAAATCCCTTTAGCCACCTTCTTGTCCCAACTCGGCTATGAACCGGCTTACAGACGAGGCAACGGATTGTGGTATCGCTCACCTTTGCGACAGGAAAACACACCATCGTTCAAAGTGCAGCTTGATAAGAACACTTGGTATGATTTCGGAATCGCAAAAGGAGGCACCATAATTGACCTTGCAGCGGAACTCTACCATTCCGAAGATATCCGCTATCTCATGGACTGCATTGTCAAGTGTTGCCCTGTACCATCGGCGCAGACAGTCGCTTCCTCTTATGCCCCGCGACACTATGCTCCGAGTTTTGAGAACATAAAAATCGTGCCATTGGGAAATCCCGCACTTCTCGCTTACCTCAAAGAGCGGGGTATCCCGGCACACATCGCCAAGGCGAATTGCAAGGAGGCTCATTACACCCTCAATGGCAGACCGTATTTTGCTGTGGCATTCCCGAATATATCCAGCGGAGTTGAGTTGCGCAACCGATACTTCAAAGGTTGTATCTCACCCAAAAATATCAGCATTCCGAACAATCCTGATTATTGCAACACCGTGTCAATCGAATGTGCCGTGTTCGAGGGATTCTTGGATTACCTCTCTGCTTTGACAATATCGGCAATTCCAGATACAGATTCTATCGTGCTGAACTCGGTTGCCAATGTCAACAAGGCGATGTCGCATCTCAGTCGGTACGAAGTTATCAACTGCTATCTTGATAACGATGATGCAGGGCATCGAGTGCTATCAGTATTGTCAGAAGCATTCGGCGAGCGAGTGATTGACCGCTCTACTGAGTATAGCCAGTTTAGTGACTTCAATGACTATCTCATCCGGCACAACTATAAGAACGGATTGCGTCTGTGAGTGGAGAATTGCATGACTGATTAGTCAACCAATCACGACCCCAATCATGCACAATGCTGATTGCCTGATTAGGCAGATAACTGAAGTCTCAATCAGTTGAAGTCCTGACTGATCAGCCAATCAAACTGGTGTACCACTATAGCGACCGCAGGGAGCAAAACCGTCAGTGCACGGCGTAGCCGACACTCACTGAAACAATAAGTTTTAAGGGAGTGGCAAGGTAACCTTTTTGAAATCAAAAAGGGTTCGGAGCAACTATCCGAACGGCTTGCCACTCCGCTCCCGATGGTCGATATTTTATCAACAATTTTTTATTGAAGATGAGAAATAATACAAGCATAAAGATTAGGAAGCCGAAGACAACAGGCCGTCCCTCTCTTGGCGAAAAGAAGAAGAGCAAGCCACACATGGTGAGGTTTGACGAGGAACAGGACGAGCGTCTGATATTCCGTGCCGAACTCGCAGGAATGACGGTGACGGAGTACATCCGCGAAGCGACATTAAACGCTAAAATTTCTCCGAGGCTGTCGCCCGATGAGAAGGAATACATCCGTCAGATTCTAAAAATCGGAGTGAACTTCAACCAACTTTTGAAGCTCGCCCATACGGTCGGATTGGTGTCAATGGCTCCGAAAATTGAGAGTATAATCGGGCAGCTTTCACGGCTTCTCAACAAAATCAAATTCTGAAACAACATATCCAATGATAGCGAAAAATCTCAAAAGCCGCTCTTTTGCCGGATGTGTCGACTACGTCATGCGTGTTAACCATGACCATAATATCTACACTTCCGACACATGGCGCATCATCGGTTCGCAGGGTATAATCGGTGAGACACGTGAACAGATTATAGCGAGCATGGAAGCCGGGGCTTCGCTGAATCCGAGAGTGAAGTCTCCTGCCGGACACATCTCGGTGAGTTTTCATTCCGCCGACAAAGACAGGCTGACCGATGAACTGATGATGAAAATTGCTCGAGATTATCTCAAAGGCATGGGGCTTGATAAGACACAGCACATCATCGTGCGGCATCTTGAAACAGGCTCGCCACATTTCCATATCATCTATAACATGATTGGCAAGGACGGCAAGCGTATAACATCGGGGCATAACTACCGTAGAAATATAGCCGTGTGCAAGTCACTGAAATTGAAATATGGTCTGACATTTGGCGGTGAGAACCAACATCAGTCGACCGAAAATCTTCATGGTAAGGAACTCGCCAAGGCTGAAATTCGCATGACGGTATCAGATGCACTTTCCTCATCCCGAAGTTGGAATGACCTGATAAGAAACCTTGCTGTGAGAAATATCTCGGTGGAGTTCAAGCAGCGCAGAAATTCAGATGTCATTGAGGGAGTGTCTTTCCGAATGGGTGACCATCGCTTCAAGGCCTCCGATATTTCTCGTGATTACAGTTACGGCAGGCTCAATGCTCGGTTTGAACGGCTACGGAATAATCATTCAGGTATTGGTCTTCATCAGGCATCGACAAGACGTGATGCTCCTTCATCATCTATTGTTGACGCCCTTGGAAGTGTTGCGGAAGCAACTGTCAATGTCGGAGGATGCTTGTTGTCAGACCTGTTTACACTTGGCCCGTCAGTAAATGCCGAGGAAATGGCATTCAAGAACGAAATGGATCGGCAGGAAGCGAAGCGCAAAAGAAAAAATGGCAAATCAATGAGAAGATAAAATTATGGCTAAACAGAATCTTGAAGAGGATTACGCCATCCTCAGGCGCAAGTATGAGAAACTTGCAGCTTCAATGGCGCAGTTTGAGAATCTTCCCGAAACGCTCCGTGAGATAATGGATGATGCTGTCAGGCAGATACGCTCAGTCCAATATGTGCAGTCGCAAAACACCTCCGCACACGTTGGATTGCCCACAGACCTGCCACGCATATCCGACATAGTCCCGCTATGCGAGAAAGTCGCCGAAATCGGCGAGACTGTCAGCCAAATTCCTTCTTATGAGGATATAAAGGAGGTTCTGATAAATCAGATGAAAGCGATTGACCTTAGTTTCCGCAAAACGAATATAAGTGTGTCTGTGCCTGCTGAAGAAATTGCAAAACAAATCAGCCGTGCAATAAATATCAACGTGGGCAAGGAGATTGACGAGGCTCTGGCAAAAGGATCGGCGAATCTTGCAAACGCCGCACTAACAAAGGAAGTACAGTTCATGAAGGATGCGGCCCATGACCTCCGCAATTACGGGAAGTATCATATCAATATGCCCGTATGGGGTCTTCGTCCGAAAATATGGATACTGGCAATGGTGGCATTCATAGGTATCTCCGTAGCGTCCTTACACTTCAACCGCCGCCAGTATCTCAACAACACCCGGCTTGAAAAAGTCGAATGGCTCTACCGAAACTACCGCTCTATCATGTCAGAGGAATATATGAATGACTATATCCTTCCACGTGAAAAGATAATGTTCGGCAACAATACACATAAGCAGGATAGCCTCAGAAACGTAATCATCAAACAAGAGCAAGCACAAATATCTGAATAGAACAAGACCGAACCGCAGAATGGAATTAAATTCTGTGGTTCGGTATTCATTTTAACGAAAGAAATAGTCTGGATATACTTCATATAACGTTTTGCCTTGCGAATCTTTCCATAAGTCAAGATTAACCATTGCTCCTAAAGTATATCTTGCTGCGGCAACCGCTGTTCGGCATTTAACATCCTTCTTAATTTTGACATAGTTTCCGATATTCACGCCATATTTATCAATGAGTCTGTGTCTATTCCTATAAGATGAAGATGCAATATAATCAGAATCATCAATTATTGAAATTAAGCTACCTACTCCAATATAAAAGTTTTTAGTCTCTTTGTCAAAGTATCCATAGGCTCTACATCTACCAGCTTTCGTTATCCAAAATACATGATTGTTTTTTGAAGGATTCGTGAACTGAGATGTTTCAGTAGCTTGCTTGTACCCTCCTAAAACAGATAAGATGCCGGTAATAATTGTTGTGACATGATTCCTAATCCCAACAATGACATCATATAGGTCAGTATTACCCGGTTTTTGTTCAAGATAATCTCTATTACAATCAATTTCTTGTTCAATAGAAAAATCGTAGATGCTTTCAAATGGCAACTTATTTGTCGAGGTAAACAACCGAGGTGTATCAATGATTTCTTTACGAAGTTCGCTGTATGCCGAATCATCCTTATCAAAAAGGGTTGGATAATGGACAACGCCAAATATCCGTCCATATTCAGCATTTAAATCTTGTTGTTCCATTACAGTCTTTTCCCTTTTAGATGGTCTATTTTTTCTTTTGAAACATCAATATTGCCGATAACCGGAACAATGTGAATCAAAAATCTTTGATTCCCCATTTCAATTTCATTCCAGGCTTTCTGATAGTCTGCTTGATTTGGGAAAGAATTACGTAGTTTAGATTCATTTGGGATATTTCGAGGAACGCCTTGTTCTCCACTGCCAGATATAATCAACTCACATCGTGGTATCGCATCTATATCTATTCCGTTTTCTTTCCAAAATTTATTAAGATACTGTGCTCTTAGATACGACAATGTGTAATTATTCATCCATGGGCCTTCATCAAATCTAATTCTTGACGATTGACCTTCAATAACAACAAGAAATTTGATGTTACTATCTACAGAATCTGATTTTTCAATACTTTGAATTGTTGACTTTACGAGATTACCGGCTATAAGAATATCTCTTCTGACCTTATTAGCAGCAACAGTATCCGTCTTATCTAACTTCAATCTGTCAATATGGAACTCTTTTGTCTGATACTCAACATCAACAGTAAACAAGTGTTTTAGATATTGTTCATTGTACCCAAAATATTCCGTTGAGTCAATTTTACTTACTGTAGAATAGACAGTAATGATATTTTCGTATTCATCAACGAGAGTCTGTAATATCTCGTTGCTTTCTTTGAGTTCCGTTTCCTTTATCTTAAATCGGGCGAATGACACAACGAACAATACCAATGTTATGGCGAACAATGTCGTCATAACATCAACGTAACTTGGCCAGAATGAACCGTTATTCTTACCGTCCATATTTAGTCAATTTTTAACGTCGTCCAAATCCGAAGAAACCACCACCTCCATTACTCTCTTTATCTCTGGTATTCTTGTTGATGGCTTCAAGCTCTACTTTCAAATCTTGGAGTTGTGTTTCCACTGATTTAATCTCTTTTTGAATGTCCTCGACATTATTGGGACTCACGATTCCTCCTATAATTTCAGACAATCGCTTCTCTATGATCTCTAATTTCCTTAGGTTGGTAAATTCCTCACGAATATCTTCAATATTGAATTTTTCTTTAATCGCGGTTATGAATTCTTCATGTTGCGATTCAAGTTGTGAAGTTTGAGCCTTAATCATATTCTCGAATCCTTCTATATGACCTTCGATTGCATCTTTATATCGATCGTTCATACTTTCCAGAACTTCCGTTTGTCTTCTGAATAAGTCCTCAAGTTTACCATCTGCCATTTCAAGGAACTTGTCGGCAATTTTTCCTTTCTTCGAAATACCTTGAACTTGACGCTGTATCGCCTCAATAACCTGATTCCCTAACACATGTCGATTAGCCAATGATTCACCAACATCATTTATAGACTGTTCAAATTTTGTGATTCGGTCAAGTATTGAGTTGACTTTCAGTGCTATCTCTCTTGGCACTCGCAGTGAGTCATTGTATTTATTTTGAATAACAATCGCCTCTTGTGCTGCTGCGAGCATCATGCGTCTTGCTTCCTCAAACTTATCAAGTGATTTAGTAATTCCAATGAAATGGTTGGCTGCTTCGACATATCTATCTAAGCCACGTACAATCTCGTTGCTTTTCAGAGTGGATAAAAGCATCTCCTGCAATCGTATGTTCTGATTGATTTTATCCATGTTCTCACCCATAACTTCAACAGCATTGGATACAGCATTAACGTGTTTTTCAAAATCTTCACCAAATGCTTTTGTGCATCTATCGAACGTATTTTGAAAACGATTGATTACTTTATCAAATGCCGGTTCAAATTTATCTACGGTCTCATGAAGTTTTGTTATTGCGACTACCATACTTACGTCAATCGAAGGCATGAGTTCGGTTTGTACAAAATCAAAGAATTCGTTCTTATCTTCTTCTATTTTCTTTCTTGCTCCACCGGATTCCGCGGTATTGTACGTAGTTAGAGCCAAGCCAATTAGACTTGTAAACATAGAAACCAAGACTCCAATCAAAAGATTCTTTATGGAATCATCTGATATATTCCCGGCTCCATCAAAGCCACCGATAAACATCAATATTCCCATGAATACTCCGAGGAATGTTCCCATGAGGCCAAGATAAGTTGGAAATGACAGCCTTGCGGTAGATTGGTCATACCTCATGGTCAGCTTTCTTTCAACCTTATTTTGTATTACGGAAAAGTCAGTCGTGCCTTTAGTCTTCTCAATATAATGGTTTATTTCCATAATGAGATTATTAAGGTCAGAATTTGGCTCCCCGACCTCCGTCAGTTGTGGAATGTATTCATCCCCAACCTTCTTAGAGAACGTGCCGTAAGGTTCTTTCTTCTTGAAAAAGTTTTCAAAAAGAATACGATACTTTCGGGTCTCATTGAAGAATCGAATCTGAAGACCGACAAATATCAGCGATACCAGTATCGAAATGAGTATGGTGAAAATGAAGCTCATTTATGCTTTCAAATTAGTTAAATCAAATATCCTGTCAATAATAGGCAAGAAGAATACTGTATCGAATAAAGGCACTTCTTCTTGATAGACTTCCTTTACTTGTGATTGATAATAGGTCTTAAATGGAGTACCTAAATCTTTCATGGCAGCATCCACATATACCTTTGTATTGGCTGTATTGTCGATTATATGTTCTTGTTTTAATAAATCCAAGACTCTTTTGTAGAGTGAGTTCATGACATCATACTTATGCAATAACTCCTTGCGCAATTCTTGCATGTTCTTATTGATGTCTCCTACTGTATTGTAGTTTTGCGACAAATCCCCTTGATATGTCTTACTCGGTACATCAAGAGCATTTGAATCGCGATACAAGCCTCCATAGCAAGTTGCCTCCTTACGTTCTGCCGGTAATTCCAGTTTGACATCATGATCTCCACCAAACACAGTTGCAAAAGTAAGGTCAATAATCTTCTTGAGTATTTTCTTGTCTGAACTAATGAAGCTGTCGATATATTTACTACCATTGCCGCTGAAAATCACGGAACGTGGAGCGGCATATCCATAGTCCTTATACATTGATGCCATATAGAACAATATGGATGTAAGATGATATATGAATACCGCCTTGAAATCACGACTTAACAACTTCTTAATATCACAAAATTCTGAATTACTTAACCAGAAATTTATAATATCCTTTGTTTTAGTTGCTTCGATATCTTTGAAATTGATGTTCAGCTCTTCAAGATCTTGTCGCTTGAACCTGAGAGTATCAGCGTATTTTCGATAGATTCCGTTCTTCCTCTCATTATCAAATTCCATGAAACCATTTTCCCAAAGTACATCACACCCAAAATGTACTGAATTAGCCATCAAGGGTTGATTGTTGCGGAAATACACAAAGTCGGTTGAGCCGCCGCCGATATCTATTACTGTTACAGCTTCGGAGTCCTTTATATAGTCTTTCTTCTTAAAGAAATAGTAGGGAGCCTCTGATTCTGAGAAACAAGAAATTTGATTAGCCTGAATCCCTAAAATCTTCTCAGCCTCGCTATTCCATACGTCTTTATATGTTTCTCTCATATTCCCCATAAAGCTCAATGGTCTAAACCACACCAACTTTGTGCGGTCTAAATCACCGTTGTGCTGAAGAACGTCAGCCTTTATTATGAGTAACAACTCTCGAATGAAAACACGAAGCATTGCATCATTTTCAACCCACTTGATGTCAGTGAGAATTCTCTGATCCTCATCAGGCATAACCCTCTCATAGAAGAAAGCTATGTTATGATTGTCAAACAACTCAGGGTCATCAGTCTTCTTCAAGAGACCACATAATGCAGTTCTAATCGGGAACTTGTAATCAACGCCATCAATATATGCAGGCATAAACTCCGTTTTGATGCGGTTTTTAGCCAAATCAAAGATTGTTCCCTCTATTCTATTGGTCAATGAGACCTGCTTATCTGATGGGACTTCATGGAGATAGTTAACCATAGGTCGTTCCATCTTAAACAATTCAGGCATATTGTTTTCGCCATTCTTGCATCTCGAGATGAACGTATTAGAAGTGCCAAGGTCGATAGCATATGTAAACGTGTCGTTTGTCTCTGTACTACGCTTGAATATAGGTATAACAAGCCCCGTGTTACCCAGCACCTCTATCTCTATGGCATTGAAATCGGTGTTGAATACTTCATAGAATTTTGTGCCTCCCTCAGTATTGTCTGTTTTTTGCCGGGAACGCACTACTGCGGGACGAACTCCAAATCTAACACCAGATGAAAGATTGTCTTGTTCTCTCACAAGTTCTCCATCCTTATAGAACTGAAGAGAAATCTCATCTATGTTGAAATATGGAGGTTCGGGATCTGTGTCCGCACCAATTACCATTACCTTAAAGTAGTTATTCTCGCTGGCCTTAGATGAGAGAATATTGGGGAATATTCCTAAATCAAACGAGATTGAGTCTGCTTTATAGTCTATTATGGTTCCCCATGCCTGATTTAATGCCTCTTTCCCATATTCCTTTTTGTATTCTTTTCCATTGTATCTAAGATATACAGTTACAGAGTTCCTGTTTATATGAACATCAGAATCTATCTTATTCTCAGGGAAAAGAGATAGGACTTCGGGCTTAAACGGAAGCAAATAATCATAATCACGATCACTACTGTCATTTTGATAAGTTACGGCAACGAAGTGGTCTCTGGAAATTCTGTAAGGAACCTTGATTAGCGTTGGAGTAAAGAAACTATTGACATCAATTTCGTCAGACGTCATGATTCTTAGCCCATTTATGACAAGTTCATCGTTCTGATCTGTCGTTACACCTGTTAGTCGTAATTGATAGTCATTACGAATTTCTGTATCATTCTTGAAACTTCTGATGTATTCTTTAATCGCTTTGAACTTGTCATCTACGGTCTCTGATCCGAAGACCTCATTATACATGTAATTCTTGAAGTCTTCATCACGTTCTTCAAACATCTTGATGTCACGAAAGTATTCACCTCCTGATTTACGATGTATGTGCAGATCTGCATATTGTTCTCCTGCAATATGGACAACATTTGCTCCATTCTCCTTTATGATGGCTTTGTCCATATCAGGAGGAGTGATGAAACCTGTCATTGGCGATGTGCTTGCCAAAAGCAAATCTTTACCATTCTCTGTAAAGACAAGAAAATACAATTTGTCCTCACCAATGTCCGTCTTGTAATATTCGTTTATCGAACTATATAAGACTGGCATGAGCTTCTTTATCTTCTTGAGATTTTCGGCACTGTTCCACTCTCGAAGCTCAAGCTTCTGTCCAGCAGTCCAAGTGTTCTTATGATACTTCAGATTAAACAGTAATTCGTACACATCAAGAATGTCCGAAACCATTTGACGATATGCAAAACCAGCTTCTTTTTTCGGATTCGTATGTTCCTCCATTGCACGACGAAATGCCTCGCGGGCTACAAAGAAACGAGCGAAAGGTGTTGGCAAAGAATTAAGAGCACCGCTATTGTCAGTCTTTTGCTCCATCACTTCATCAAGATGTTCGGGCGTAAGACTAACATCTTCGGCAATCCATTCCGTGCCTTTGATTCCTCTGTCTATTATGTTTAGGTCTATTCTTGACATATTCTATTTGTAAATCTTCTTGGTGTATTTATCTATGGCATCATAGGCAAATTGCAGAAAGAATCTGAATTTGTTCTCATGGTCCTTGGACTTGTTCTTATTACTAACTTTTGTCATCTCAAGCAAATAATAAGAATCATCTTTGGCATCAAGCTCAATTGTCTTTATCCATCCGCTCATTTTCTTTGGGTTGTCAAAATTGATAGGAGCGAAAGCTCTTTTGTTTTGTGCAAGTTCCAAATACCAATTATAATAACCGTTGCAAAAACGTAATAATGATTGGAAAGCGGAATCTCCATAGAATGATGAGTTGAATCCTCTATTCTTACTCAACGGGAAGAAACTTTCTTCCGGAAGTTCCTCTACAAGTAATCTAAGGAGCATAAAATCAGCCACACTTTTGATTAGTTCCTTATAACCAGCCCCCATTGAGACTAAATCCAAGGATTCTTTATCATCGTCAATTGCTCTTGAAAGGAACTGTTGACGTGTTGGCTCACCTCTTTTCAGGAAATCGAAAAGAGCAGATGCTGCTACAAGTTCAATGAAATTTGCCTTGTCATCTTGCTTCTTCTCATCATTTTCGTACACTTGCTTAAGGCTCGTTTCTCCTACATAGTATAGATAGTCTGCTTTTACTGTCCCATGATAGTATGCCAATGCCGCTTTGGTCTTGGTATAGAAGTTCGCAGAATCAATGTCACTGCCAGTAGTCGCTGGATCCTTAAGCCCATAATAAGGCAGGACAGTAACAGCCCCCATAAGAGCGTTTTTAACTGCGGGTTCATTTTCAGAAAGACGGATTTTCTTTTCAAGGAGGGGGTAACCAGATGCTCCAGTTCCTCCAAAGATTGAACTGATAATGAACACACGGTCATCTTTTTCACAGTGTTGTTTGAACGACTTGAACCATTCAGCACCCTCAATCATCTCGCCGAGGACAACAGTACCAACATTAGGATTGCCTTTAAATCCGACAGATAAGGGGTTATTTAGATTTTTAGTTGAAAACAAGGTCTCAACTAAAAAATTATTGATGTCGGTTGTCCCAAGATTGGCAAGCTCAATATATGATCTGAATTTCTCTTTACTACCGGCAGTTTCCTGAGTGTCATTTGTCTGGTTATTCAAATCGTCTATTGTACGAATGTCCGAGCCAAAGAATCCAGACAAAGGATTTAATGTCTGATTGCCATTATTTATCGAACGACGATATATCTCTTGATATTCGGCAATTAAAGAATGAAGATTCTTCTTCTCTTCCAAATCAAGATGAGGATCAAGAATGATAGGAACCACAACGTATCCGTTTGTGTCCATGCCTCCGGCCATAAGCATAGTGATACTTTTCATCACCCTTATTCCTGTTCCGCCTATGCAAAAAACAAATACCTTTTTCATGTCATTTAGAATTTGAAGAGACGATATGCGTTAGTTGGCAATGCATTACACCATATCACAGAAGTTATGAAATAAACTATACAGGCATATAGTGCATTTCCGATGGCAACCATAAATTCTAATGTGGAAGAACCGTTTAATTTGGGTTCACACACAAGGTACTCAATACCATATGTGAAAAGCAATGTTAAAAAGAAAGTAGCTATTAAGAAATAAATCCACTTTATAGGTTTATAATGTCGTCCCGGAGCATTGTTGTATGAAGTATAGTAATAGGCTGCAACACCAATACCTAACACGAGCATACAAATAATCACAATCCACATTGATCCATCAAGCTTATTCCAAAAGGACCTTGCTTGATTGAATAGTTGGTCATTATTTTGGAACTGTCTTGTGAAATCGTTTTGCGAGCCGACAATCCACTTATATAATGGTAGTAGTTTCATACTTTAATCGTTTTTAGATACGAGTATATAGTTCGGTTTCATATCGTGTGTTACAACTCCTCCTTGAAAAATTCCTGTTAGAAAGTCTAATACAGAGTATGATTTATTCGGGTCATTCTCGTCATCAGCCTCATCAAAGAATTCATTAAATAATGCGTAATTTGTAATGGGTAACTCGAGATTCCATTCAATTACTTCCGAATCAGTTGGCATATTGAAAATCTTCAAATCAATAGTAGCAGTTGCTTCACGGTTAAGTTGTTTGTCAGAGCCGGTTACATCTTTGACATCAATATCAATTTTTCCAATATTTACGGTGGAGCCGTATAGAGACCTTACTTTAAGCGCATCCCGAAAAATATTTTCATCAGCCATTAGCCAACGATAATTTTCAAGGGGAACTTTTAGCTTTATTGTGCAAGTATCAACATCATCGGCTTCTTCATAACCGATAAATGTAGGTTCGTTCTCGAATTGGTAACATTTGTTGGAAATTCCGAATGAATAATCCGGGTGTCCGTAATTAAAACCACTCTCAATATTATCAACCAAATGCCCCTTTTTCTTAAGCAACAACGATATATAGTTTCTTATCTCCGCAACATTTTCTTGTTCTCCGAGGATAACGAAATAATAAGGAGATCTCTTGCAAACCTCGTTGCCGCCTTTATCTAAATAATCAGAAGTGGCACCAATAATACTTATTGCCTTGCCAAATCTGCCAATGATACCATTTATGTCCGTTGTGTATTGAGACATTAAGACAGAAGGGGCAGCTGCTCCAACCGGACTATATTTCATATCTGATATAAGTACAGCGACCTCGCCCGCATCAGTGTTCAGATTCTCAATAATGGTTTGAAGCATTAGGGGAACTTTTGTAGAGGCCGATGATATAAAAGCACCTGTGTTCATATTGGTTCTGAAGTCTCCTAATAGAAGTGTTGCACCTTGAGAGCCATCATTTGTTAGAATCGAAACATTAGGAGCAAGAGATGAAAAAGAATTCAACACATTCCAAACATCGGATTTGAACTGCGTTGGCTTATTTGCTCTGAAAAATCCATTCATGCTCCCAGAAACCTCAACATAGAATTTAACGGACGAGGGCATCGCCCGGTTGAAATTTGTGTCAAGACTATCTGTAATTAGGAATCCATCTTCAGTGAAATGCTCATTCATATTAGTGTTCACATTGGAGCCGCAACTTTGCATAAACACTCCAACGCAAAACATCAAACATGAGATTGCGCTATAAGATATTATCTTGTTTTTTAATTTCATCTTCGGTGTATCGTCCGCCCGAAGAATCCCTATTCGGTTGATTGGTTTACAATGTCATGGCATATAGAAACAGAAACGTGGGATCCACTTTCCTTGCTCGTCCCACTCCGAGCGGCCTTTCCACGTGCCTATCCAGTCGAGACGAGCAACGCAGAAGCCCACGTATAGGTATATAGTAATACCATGTATCAAAATGACACATGGCGGACTATTACCATCCGTGAGCGACTTAGTTGCCTTTGTCTTTGACTGGAATTGAGATTGTGGAAAGTTTCTCAGAGTCAAGAACAAAGCGCACAAAGACGCTCTATTAAAATATGTCAACAACCCCGCCCGCATTACCCTTCAGTAGCTCAGACTTGCACCTGAGCCAACCTTATCGGGCTTCCGCGTACAGGTATTGCGATGCAAAGTTACAAAAAATCTTTGAGAATACTGCCATACAGGACTGTATTTCTGAGGACTTGCCACAGAATATGAAAGTAAATTTGTAATCTTCCATTTGCTGTCCGGTGAATATTTTAAGCCCAAAGTGGGATTATAATATAGGTCTATGTATATACATCCATACTTAACTATACTCACGTTCCAACGCACATACATAGAATGGCGGGGCAAAAGAAAAATCTGCATCCGAACCTCACAATTCTGTTTCTTTTCCCCAGTCCATGTAATAATATGACACATCAATCGACCTATTCAGGCCATCAAAAGACGAAATCAACCGCAAATAATAATCCCTAACAACTGCTAAAAATTCCCAAATCCCTTTCGTTCGTTATCCCCATTTTATCTAAATCGTACATATTTCGTACAAAGCAATAGGACTATGCTCTTAAATATCAGAAAGATAATCACTATATATAACGACAAGTTATGTTTCCCGGCACACGAATCGAAGTTCGTGCCACGGAAAACACTTGCCATGTGAACATGGGGAAGATTTACTCCAAAGTCGTAAATCCATACGGTGAAACTGCGTTGGCCTGTCATGTCGCTATGCGATACCTCCACTTAATCCACATAATTATGACTCAGATTTCAGGCAAAGGGGGCCATCGCCCCAAGACAGACCCGTCTGTAAACCGCTATGTAGTGCGGTTCAATGCCGAGGAAAACGCCCGCTTCCTCGCCATGTTCGACCGTTCCGGTCTTGAAAGCAAGGGCGCGTTCATTAAGAATTTCATATTTCAGAAGCCTTTTAAGGTCTATACCATTGACGAGAACACCCGTGTGTTCATCGACAAGCTGTCGTCGTTCAACTCACTTTTCCGCACACTCGGCGTTTCATACGACAACGTGGTAAAGACACTGCGCGAGAACTTCACCGAGAAAAAAGCAATGTCGGCTCTTTACAAACTGGAGAAACTGACTATCGAGCTGGTAAAGGTAAACAGCGAGATTGTCGCACTCGCACAGAAATTCGATGAACAATGGTCGCTAAAATCTCGATAGGCAACTCGCTCTATGGCGCGTTGACCTATAACGGCGAGAAAATCAACAAGGAGAAAGGCCGGCTGCTTGACACCAACAAAATATACAATGACGGCAGCGGCTCAGTTGATATTCATCGTGCATACGAGGACTTCATGCGCTGGATTCCTACATCTTCCCGCACAGAGCGACCGATGATGCACATTTCGCTTAATCCGCACCCCGACGATGTTCTTAGCGACACCGATTTTACCCGTCTGGCGCATGAATATATGGAGAAGATGGGCTTTGCCGATATGCCGTATATGATTTACAAACATTCCGACATCGACCGGCACCATGTTCACATAGTCGCGCTCCGTGTCGGTACTGACGGACGCTGTATATCCGACCGCAACAACTTTTACAAAAACAAGAAAGTGTGCCGCGAGCTGGAGAAGGAGTATGGGCTGAAAGTTGCTGAGCGTGAGAAAATCACTCCCGATATGCCGATCAAGAAGGTTGACCCCTCCGGCGACATCAAGCGTCAGGTTGCCAACACCGTCAAAATGGTCGGTATGCGATACAAGTTTCAGACGATGGGCGAGTATAACGCCGTTCTTTCCTTATATAATATAAGGTGTGAGCAGACCGACGGCAGGGTTAACGGTCGTGAGTATCACGGTCTGGTGTATTTCGCCACCGATGATGAAGGCAAGGTGATTGCCAATCCGTTCAAGGCGTCGCGCCTCGGCAAATTCGCAAGCAGAACGGCGATTGACAGCCGTTTCGAGAAAGCTAAGGACAAGATCGACATTACACCCACTAAACACAAGGTTGCGGACTGCCTCGCCCAATCAACGGGTAAGGATGATTTTACAGCCAAATTAAAAGACTGCGGCATAGATGTTGTTTTCCGTCACACCGACGAGGGACGTATATACGGCGTTACGTTCATAGATCACAACACCATGACGGTATTGAACGGTTCCAGACTCGGCAAGCAGTTCTCGGCAAACGCCCTTAACGAGCGTTTCAACAATCCGCAGATGCAACCGACAATCGATGTGCCGATTCCCGACACACCCGTTATTGTGACGGAACCGGAGCAGAACACCGACACCCATTCGGATTCTCAATCCCAGAACATCGACACTCAGACTTCGTCGGATTGGCAGCAACACACCGCAGGCAGCCAGCATCAATCGGCCGCCACTCATTCTTCCACTACTGATTACAGCGAAAGTGGCTTCACGCTTCCGGGGCTTGACCTGTTCCAGCCGGGGCAGTCGTTCAATCCCGACGAGGAAGAATTCCGCCGCCGTATGCAGCGAAAGAAGAAAAAAGGTCACAGACCAAAATTTTAATCTTTAATCCCACTTTTTATTATGAGCCAACAAGAGGACGACCTCAGAGCGTTGGCGAAGATCATGGACTTCCTGCGGGCAGTCAGTATCGTGCTGGTTGTCGCCAACCTTTACTGGTTCACCCGCGTGGAAACCGTGGACAGCGGCTGGTTCTATTCGACCGTCTATAAGATCTGCGCCAACTTCAACCGTACCTGCGGACTTTTCAACACCACCTTCAACGCCAAACTTTTCGCGCTGCTGCTTCTCGGACTGTCGTGCTTCGGCACCAGAGGCGTAAGAAGCGAGAACATCACATGGCGGCACATCGGCGTGACACTCGCCATAGGCTGTGTGCTGTTCCTGCTGAACTGGTGGACACTCGACGCCGGTATGCGCTACACCTATATAATCACCACCGTCACGGGCTACATCTGCCTGATGATGGGCGGTATATGGGCGGGGCGTATGCTGAAGAACAACATGATGGACGACCGTTTCAACGACGAGAACGAGAGCTTCATGCAGGAAACAGAACTGATGGACAACGAATATTCCATAAACCTGCCGACCAGATTCTACTTTGAGAAGAAATGGCACAAGGGCTGGATAAATGTAGTCAACCCGTTCCGCGCCACAATCGTGCTTGGCACACCCGGCTCCGGCAAGTCTTACGCCGTAATCAACTCATTTATCAAACAGATGATAGAGAAAGGTTACAGCGGCTATATCTATGACTTCAAAAGCCCGGATTTGAGCGAGATAGCATATAATCACCTGCTGACGCATAAGGACGGTTACGGCAAAGTAAAGCCGAAATTTTACATGATAAATTTCGACGATCCGGAGCGTAGCCACCGATGCAATCCGATACACCCGGACTTTATGACCGATATTGCAGACGCATACGAGAGCAGTTATACCATAATGATGAACCTGAACCGAAATTGGGTGCAAAAACAGGGAGATTTCTTTGTAGAGTCACCGATTGTGCTGTTCGCGGCAATTATCTATTTCTTAAAACTCTACAAAGGAGGAATACACTGTACTTTTCCCCATGCCATCGAGCTTTTGAATAGAAGATACGAGGATTTATTTCCTATTCTCACGAGCTACCCGGAGCTGGAAAACTACCTGTCGCCGTTTATGGACGCATGGCAAGGTGGAGCAGCTGAGCAGTTGATGGGACAAATCGCGTCGGCGAAAATCCCGCTGTCGCGTATGATTTCACCGCAGCTTTACTGGGTAATGACCGGCGATGATTTCACGCTCGACATCAACAATCCGAAAGAGCCGAAAATCCTGTGCGTGGGCAACAATCCCGACCGCCAGAACATATATGGCGCGGCACTCGGACTGTATAACTCCCGTATCGTCAAAATCATAAACAAGAAAGGTATGCTGAAAAGCGGTGTTCTTATAGACGAACTCCCGACCATATATTTCAAGGGCCTCGACAATCTCATTGCCACCGCCCGAAGCAACAAGGTTGCCGTCTGCCTCGGCTTTCAGGACTTCTCTCAGCTAAAACGCGACTACGGTGACAAGGAAGCAGCAGTTGTGATGAATACCGTCGGCAACATATTCTCCGGGCAGGTCGTGGGAGAAACCGCCAAGACACTGTCAGAGCGTTTCGGCAAAGTTCTCCAGAAACGGCAGTCTATCTCGATAAACCGTCAGGATGTGAGCCACTCCATCAACACGCAGATGGACAGTCTTATCCCGCCGAGCAAGATTTCCACTCTGACACAGGGAATGTTCGTAGGCGCAGTTTGTGACAACATCAACGAGCGCATAGACCAGAAGATATTTCATGCCGAGATTGTCATTGACAGTAAAAAAGTCAAAGCAGAAACCGACCGTTACAAGCCTATACCCATACTCACCGATTTCAAGGACGACACCCCGGACAAATCCCGTATGAAAGCGATTATCCAGCGCAACTACGAGCAGGTGAAAGCCGATGTGATCCAAATCATCGCCGACGAGAAAGAGCGCATAATGTCAGACCCGGCACTGCGCCACCTGTTCGACCCAAAGTAATCACCAACCACTAAATATCCACAATCATGTTAGAACTTGACCGAAGTCTTACTGACTTCAATTACTACTATTTCTATTTGTTGCAGTATCTCCAGCTCAACAAATATCAGGTTGATCCAGACCATCCCCAGATTATCGCCAACTCTATCGCCGCACTCGATGCCTTTGAAAATGCGCGGCGCAACGGAGCCAATGTGCCGATGGCTGAGGCAGAGGCCATATCCGTGCTTTTCTCCAATATCGGAGAATCGGAGTATAACACGGTATCGGAACTTATCCTTGAGAATTTCGGAGACACCATCGACCTTGACAGTGAAATAGCTGTCGAATACTGGACAAATCAGGTTATGACGGATATTCCCGACCTGTTCGACGGCGTTGACCGTATGGCGATAGGCGTTGATGCCCTTGACCTTGAATTGATGGAAACCGAGATTGTGGGCAGAATCGTAATCTATCTTTCCGACAATGGCCTACAATAAGTTACAGACAATGCGCGACAACATCGAGGCGATAAGGCTTGCCTTTCGTCTTGGAGTGGCCGGGTGTGGAGCGCAGACTGCTGAGGAAATAGCTGTGCTGCGCAAGTATGCCGGATTTGGAGGTCTGAAATGTATCCTCAACGACGCCAACGATTTGGAGGATGCTGCCAAGTGGAGCAAATCCGACATCGAGCTGTTTGCGCCGACCGTGGAACTGCGTCGCATCATCCATGATTATTCTAAGGATGATAAGGAATTTGCGCGGTATATGGATTCTCTGAAAGCCTCTGTGCTGACGGCGTTTTATACCGACAACCGCATAGTGGATGCCATATCAGATGCGTTAAAATATTCCGGTGTAGAGGTGAAAAGTTTTCTGGAACCATCTGCCGGACAGGGTGCATTTATTGATTCCTTCCTGCGTAATGACAAGTACCCCGGTGCCGAGGTATTGGCTTATGAGAAGGATCTGCTCACCGGCAAAATACTGTCGGCGTTGCATCCTTCAATATTGACCCGCATAGAGGGTTTTGAGAAGATTGAGCGCGATTTCAACGGATATTTCGATGTCGCTGCTTCCAATGTTCCTTTCGGGGATTTCGCTGTCGCAGACCCGGCGTATGCCGTAAGCAAGGATGTTGCCTACCGTCAGGCTACCAAGACAATCCACAATTATTTCTTTCTGAAGGCACTCGACCAAGTGCGCGAGGGTGGACTTGTCGCTTTCATAGCATCCCAGGGTGTGATGAACGCGGGCAGTCCTTTCGTGAGGATGGAGCTTGTGAAACGTGCCGACCTTGTGGCAGCATTGCGTCTTCCCAACAACACTTTCAGCGATAATGCCGGAACGGATGCGGGATCCGACCTAATTATTCTCCAGAAGCACACCGGTAAGAAAGCGTTATCGGCAGACGAGGAATTTTTCATTCAGTCTGTTGTTGATCGTGGTACAAAAGTTCCCGGTAACAAATTCTTTCAGGCGTTTCCCCAGAATGTGATATGCACCGATGCAAAAGTCGGAACAGACCAGTTTGGAAAACCCGCTATCATCTACAAGCACGAAGGTGGTGTTGACGGCATAGCCCACGATTTGCGGACTGCGCTGGATGAGTCGCTGCGTCTGCGCCTGAATCTGGAATTATATAATTCAAATGGTATCAAGCCGCCTACGCCGGACCCTGTAAAGCCGACACCAACACCGAAGGTAGAGCAGGATGTCAAGCCCGAACCTCCGAAAAAGAAGCCGCTTGCCGAGAAGATTGAGCAGAGAAATGAGCCTTTGCTC
Organism: Muribaculum gordoncarteri; assembly: GCF_004803695.1. NCBI lineage: Bacteria > Pseudomonadati > Bacteroidota > Bacteroidia > Bacteroidales > Muribaculaceae > Muribaculum > Muribaculum gordoncarteri. The sequence continues at coordinate 3,227,588 of NZ_CP039393.1, read as the reverse complement.
AAACAGTATCAGGAGATGAAAAAGAAACACCCCGATGCCATCCTTCTATTTCGTGTGGGTGATTTCTATGAGATTTTCGGCAAGGATGCGGTTGAAGCGTCGGAGATACTGGGTATCACTCTGACGCGCCGGATGAACGGTCTTGACAACCGTATCGAATTGGCCGGATTTCCGCATCACGCGCTCGACACATATCTGCCCAAACTTGTGCGGGCCGGCAAACGTGTGGCTATTTGTGAGCAGTTGGAAGACCCGAAACTGAAAAGGACTTCCAAACAGAAAGTAGTCGAAACGGTTACGCCTAACCAGTCGTCTAAAACAGAACCTAAACCTGTCGAGCCGTCGAAGCCGGAACCCACCAAAGAGATAGAGACCGACGGTAGGCCGGATTATTCGGACAATCCTGACCCTCGACTGTTCGCATACAATCTTTTCGGAGAACTGGAGCCTATTCAGCAGAAAAACAACCGTCGTCAGCAGATGCAAAAGCCGGAGGAGAAGCCGAAGCCTGCCAATCCTGCAACCAAGGCAAAGCCGATAAAATCATCAGGATTCCGTAAACTGACTGATAAGGAGCTTGAGTTCTATGGCTCGTTGAACTGGGACGACAATCCCCCCATCAATGGCTTTTATGAAGCCATGATGTCGATTGCCCATCGTCAGATGGAGGAGATGCGTCTTGAAAAGGAATCTCAGGAAGCGGCACAAGCCGCCGGAATTGCCCCCGGAGAAACTTATATCGAAAAGACCGAAGGCGATTTCATTCCCGGTGGTCGTGCCCGCCAGCCGAAAGTTACGGCTATTCCTATCGAGCGCGATATGTCGCCGCGTCCGTTCTCGGAGGATATTCAGTTCTTTCACAAGAACGGCTCAATGGTCGTTGCCGACGGCATGGTAGGCTTTCTCTCCGATGTTCGCAAGACCGGAGCGACATTCACACCCCTCAACCTCAAACCGGAGCAGGAGAAACGCGCCATGCTGTATGTCACTCTTTCGGAGACCTATCAGCAGCTCTACAACTACGAGGCGGAGACCCACGAGCCGTCGGAACATTTACGTGAACACCTCAATTATTATTACGATGAGTTTGTAGCCAAGTATGGCAACCTGAACGAGAAACAGAATGTCAAATTCATAATGATGGACGCCAACGGTCGTGACGCACTGGCGTTGGAGCGCGGCGAAAACGGTCAGTTTGTCAAGGCTGACATCTTCGACCATCCTGTTTCATTCGCCGTTGACGAGGTTACTTCGGTCGATACTCCGATGGAGGCACTGACCGCGTCGCTCAACAAATACGGCGAGGTCAATCTTGAATATATGTCTTCACTTGTGGATATGGATGAGGACGCAATGGTTGAAAACCTTGAAGGACACATATATTACAATCCCCTTGTGAGCAATTATGAGATAAAAGACCGCTTCATAGCCGGTAATGTAGTTGCCAAAGCCGAGGCGGTCAAGGCATGGATTGACCGTGAGGAAGAACGTATCAAGGACTTTCCCGGCTATGACGGCATAGAGCCGTTCATCGCCATGTCGCAGGATTCCCTCAAAGCGTTGGAGGAAGCCCGGCCCCGCCGTATCGAGTTCGATGAGCTTGATTTCAACTTCGGTGAGCGATGGATCCCGACCGGAATCTACTCCGCCTATATGTCGCATCTGTATGAAACAGACATAAAGATTGCCTATTCTTCCTCAATGGATGAGTATTCGGCGGACACGAGCCATAAAAACATGAAGATATGGGAGGGATTCTGTGTCAGGGGCTATTATCGCGTATATGACGGCATGAGCCTGTTGAAACACGCATTGCACAATACCGTCCCCGACATCAAGAAGTCTATCGGCAAGGATGATGACGGCCACGACATCAAGGTGCCTGATAATGAGGCAATCCAACTCGCCAATACCAAAATCGACGAGATAAGAAATGGCTTTACTGACTGGCTGGAGGCACAAAGCCCGGAGTTCAAGGAAAGGCTGGTGGATTTGTATAACAACAAATTCAACTGCTTCGTCAGACCTCAGTATGACGGTAGCCATCAGACCTTCCCTGATTTGAACATGAAAATCCTTGGCGACCGCTATGGAATAAGCTCCATTTATCAGAGCCAGAAGGACTGTATATGGATGCTGAAACAGAACGGAGGCGGCATCTGCGACCACGAGGTTGGAACGGGTAAAACGCTGATAATGTGCATTGCAGCGCATGAAATGAAGCGTCTCGGACTGGCTCATAAACCGATGATTATCGGCTTGAAAGCCAATGTAGCCGAGATAGCCATGACCTATCAGTCAGCTTATCCAAATGCCCGCATCCTTTTCGCCGATGAAAAGAGTTTCAAAGCGGAAAACCGCGTCAACTTCTTCAATCAGATCAAGAACAACGACTACGATTGCGTGATAATGTCGCACGACCAATTCGGCAAGATCCCGCAGTCGCCGGAGATGCAGCAGCAGATTCTTCAGGCAGAGCTTGACACGGTTGAGGAAAACCTTGAAGTGGTGAAGCAACAAGGGCATGATGTGTCGCGTGGTATGCTCAAAGGTCTTATCAAGCGGAAGGAGAACCTGACAGCCAAGATTGCCACCATACAGTATCAGATGGAGCAGAACAAGGATGCCGTCGTTGACTTCAAGCAGATGGGTATAGACCATATCTTTGTGGACGAGTCGCACCAGTTCAAGAACCTTATGTTCAACACCCGACATGACCGTGTGGCGGGTCTGGGCAACAGTGAGGGAAGCCAGAGGGCACTCAATCTGTTATATGCCATACGCACTATTCAGGAGCGTACAGGCAAGGATTTGGGTGCTACTTTTCTCAGTGGTACCACCATATCCAATAGCCTGACTGAACTGTATCTGCTGTTCAAGTATCTGCGCCCGAATGAACTTGAAAGGCAGGAGATCCGCTGCTTCGATGCGTGGGCCGCAATCTTCGCAAAGAAAACTACCGACTTCGAGTTCAATGTCACGAATAATATTGTCCAAAAGGAGCGTTTCAGGTACTTTATCAAAGTGCCGGAGTTGGCGGCTTTCTATAATGAAATTACCGATTATAGAACGGCTGAAGATGTAGGAGTTGACCGGCCGCATAAGAATGAGATACTCCACAATATCCCTCCGACACCGGCGCAGGAGGATTTTATCCAAAAGCTGATGGAGTTTGCCAAAACCGGAGATGCTACAATTCTCGGCAGAGCGCCGTTGTCTGAGACCGAGGAAAAGGCGAAGATGATCATAGCCACGGACTATGCCCGAAAGATGGCTCTTGATATGCGTATGATTGACCCTGAATATGGAGACGACCCGAATAACAAAGCTTCGCATTGCGCTCGTATGATAGCCGAGTATTACCGCAGATATGACGAACAGAAAGGGACACAGTTTGTATTCAGCGATTTATCGACATATAAGCCCGGCGAGTGGAATATCTATTCCGAAATCAAACGGAAGCTGATTGAAGACTACGGTATTCCGGCGCATGAGATACGCTTCATTCAGGAATGTAAGACAGAAAGGTCAAGAAAGGCTGTCATTCAGGCTATGAACGACGGCGATGTGCGTGTGCTTTTCGGCTCGACTTCTATGTTAGGTACCGGAGTCAACGCTCAAAGAAGGTGTGTTGCGATTCATCATTGCGATACACCCTGGCGCCCAAGCGATTTGACTCAACGCGATGGCAGAGGCATAAGAGCAGGCAACGAAATTGCCAAGCTATACGCTGATAATAAGGTGGATGTAATCATCTATGCCGTGGAGAAGTCGCTGGACTCCTATAAGTTCAACCTTCTCCATTGTAAGGCTACGTTCATCGACCAGCTCAAATCCGGCGCGCTCGGAGCGAGAACAATCGACGAGGGTGCAATGGATGAGAAGAACGGCATGAACTTCTCGGAATACATGGCTATTCTTAGCGGCAACACCGACCTGTTGGAAAAGGCGAAACTTGAAAAGCGCATCGCCGCACTGGAGAGTGAGCGCAAGGCGCACAACAAGGGTATCTCCGATTCCAAGTTCCGTTATCAGACCGTCACCCACGACATTGCCAACAATGAGGCGGCAATCGGCAGGATGAAAGCTGACGTAGCGCGTTATGAGGCAGTTGTCAGACGAGACCAGGACGGAAATCCGCTCAACAATCTCACCATAGACAGCTACAACCAGTCCGATGAGAAGAAAATGGGTATCCATCTGCAAAAGCTGGCGATACAGACCGACACACACGGTCAGTATCAGCGTATCGGCGAAGTCTATGGCTTCCCAATCAGCATTATCTCGGAGCGTACACTCGTTGACGGCAAGGAGTCCGTTCAGAACCGTTTTGTAGTCGAAGGCAACTACAAATACAAGTTCAACAACGGCTTCATCGCCATGAGCGATACCCATGCCGCTTGCATGAACTTCGTCAACGCTTTGGAGAAAATACCCGGCATCGTCGCCCAATACGAGGAACGCACCGCCAAGTTGAAAGCTGATGTACCCCAGCTCGAAGCCATCATCTCCAAGCAGTGGGGTAAGGAGGACGAACTGAAGCAACTCAAATCCGATCTTGCCGCCCTTGACCGCAAAATAACCGCCGAACTTGCTCCAAAGCATGATGAAAAGGACGGAGAGGAACTCAAGCAGTCCGACGCCCAAAGGGTCGAAGTAAAAGATAACCAAACCCAAACCGCCAACTCAAAAGAGTCAATGGTAGCAGAACCAAGACTATATTATAATTCTCGACCGGTTTTCAATGGGTTAAGATAATTTGAGGCAGCAGACTCTCTACGGAGTTTGCTGCCTTTGTTTATTAGTTAGAAGTGGGCCACGAACTCGACGACAATTTTATTCTGTTCTGAAATTGCGGGGGTTACACCTTTGTTGTAGAAATATTGCTCGTAATTGAGGCGTATATCGGCTTGAAGCGCTTTCTTACCGAGGCTGAGTGTCACGCCGCCGGTAAGACGATGCCGCTCAAGGTCACTGACGGTAAGTGCCCCCTTATCATCTTTACTGCCGTTGTTATGGTCGGACATATAATCATATCTGCCGAGGAATGATATTGCTGTAAGACCTTTTTTCAGTGGCAGACGATATGCGGCAAAGGCATCTACGGCGTTCACCGGACGGAATGAATCATGGGCATAATATTTCCGCAGATACTCCGCCTCTATGTGCCAGCGGCTGTTTTCCCAATATGCTCCCGCATCGTAGAGCATCGTATTCACATCTCCAGTTTTTGCTTTTTGGCAACTCAGGGTCACGTTGAACTGACGGGCAATCATCGTGAATGCCTTGAAAGAGAAATTATAGTCGTTTGTCCAAAAGTTCTTTTGGTTGGTGAGACCGGAGCCGTTGAATATACCACCTTCGAGAGTGACAGGTAACTGCTGTCCGAAAGTCCATGATGCCGAGACACCCACATCGCGGACATTACCGACCTGCTTGGCTATGAAGGAGCGGTTGGCGAAGTATTGCAGATGGGGAGAACGGTGGGCATCGATGCTGAACGGCACACGCATCTGGCCGAATGTGAATTTCAACCGATCTTTCGGCTGGAGCCTTATGTAAGCGTCGAGCATTTTTATCTGTCCCTCGTCGGAGAGGTCTATCTCCGCCTTATATCTCACAATCGGAATGATTTTTCCCTCCACGCTGAGGCGTGCATTGCGAATCTCGAACCGCCCCTTGTCGATGGGCGGTTCATATTCATATTTTGCACGGATAGTTCCATGTATTTCCGGCATATATTCAGATTTGAGAAAACTGCCGGAGATTTCCTGTGCCGTGATTATGGGAGCAGACATAATGACGATTGCGAGAAAGGATGCATTTATTACGTTCTTCATTTCCATTGCATTGTAATTTTACCGCAAAGGTCGCCTTAAACTGTTTCACGGTTATGTGCGTATCATTAAAGTTTCATTAAATCCAACCAATACCCCTTATTCCTCCTTTTCAGGAGTGCGGTCGAAGTGGACATAGTTTTGTGGTGCGGGATGATAATCTGGATCGCTCCACAAAGTGCTCGAAATCATAAGGTCTGCACTTATACGGTTGCAGGCGATAGGCACATTATGGATACGGCACTGACGCAGAAGCATCTGTATGTCAGCTTCGTGGGGCTGCGGGTTAAGGTCGTCGATGAGGAAGACAGCAAGGTCGATTTCATGACGCACCACCATTGCGGCAATTTCGGCATCGCCGCCCATTGGACCGGAGTTCATGCACTGCACATCGGCAGTAACCCCCATTTCTTCAAATGCTTTCTTTATCAATCCACCCGTAGTGCCAGTACAGACAAGATGTTGCTTTGAAAGATATTCGGTGTTATAACGCGCCCAATCGACCATGTCGGCTTTACGGTTGTCGTGAGCGACAAGCGCGATAGTGAGTTTGTCTTTCATTTTGTTTAGTATTTTTGTTTAATCAATAACTTATTATTAAAGATAATTAGCTGAGGAAAATACAATTACTGCATGAGCGATTGTGATGATGTGGAAATGATGTGGCGGAATGAGTTTATTAAAGAGTGAAGATAATACAGTAATGTAAGATAGGAATAAGCCTGCGCACCATCGCTGAAATCCTCATATCCCATAGATTTGGAACGGACAGCAATAAGATGCTCGACAAAATTCTTGTTCCCGTCAATCATCTGAAAGTCAAAAGCCGGTTCAAGCATATCATCCATCATCTTCCGCAATGCCTGAATCTCGCATTTATCAGAAATGGAGATGCTGAATGACGGGCGGCACACTATGTGTCGTATCGTTTCTGCGATTTTTTCTGCCGATTCAATCATATAGCATACATATACGAGCCTTGAATTATTGTCGGAATTGACACCGAAACTACGCCTGACTTTATTATCCAGTGTGCATAAGGAGTCTGAACTAATCCTGTGATTCTTACAGGCATTTATGACATCGACATCGGCTAATGAATCCAGCGCGAGACAGATAACATTACGGCATGATTCGGCAACACATAAAACCATATCGTCAAAATTGGGGTTTCCCTTGACGGAAATCCCTGAATCATCTGCTTCCCTACGGTTTCTGCGTATCACGAGATATATGACAAGGAAGATGAATATTGTTAGGATTATCAGAAATAGTTTCATGCGATTGAGAGAAATTTGCTATGGAGATACTTTGCATATCCCCATAGCGTAACGTAAAACAATCTTTTTTACTCTAAAGAAGCAGATGAAAGCGCGGGGCGGCTGCGGAACTCCGAATCGCGGAGTTTTGCAAAGGCTCGGAGATATTTGCGGATGGACGATACCATTTCCTGCGTTTCCTGAAGCATATTGACATAGACATAAAGCACAGCCATAGCCGAGGTATCCCCGTCGCGCAACTGGTCGTGGGCACGATGGTAAGTGTCGGAAACAATATCCTTTATCTCGTCGCAGTGACGGCGCAGTACGCTGATGGCGGCTATATCGCCCGATTTCATCAACTCCAGTGTATCGTTGAACAGTGTGCTGATACGGGTGCGGAGCAGCTCACACTCTGTTGCATAGCGTGGTGGAAGCGGCATGAAATTGTTTTCCACATGCTCCTTGCACACCTCGTTGATGCGCCGCAGGTTATAGAGAATGTTCATGCACAGGTTGTTGCTCAGGTAGAACCATGTGCTTTTCTCTATTGCCATCTCGCGTGTCAGGTGGCGCAGGCATAGCGTTTCCTTGCGGCGCGCGTTTTTCAATACTGTTTTCTGTTTCGCCAGACTTGACTCCGCCTTGTTTAACACTCCGGCATTGTCACCGATGAAGGCTGCTGTAATGTCGCGGTATTTTTCCTCCGCGTATGCTAAGAATCCCTGTTGTTGCTCAGTGATATACATAAGCAGCAACGGCCAAGTCTGCGTTTTGTCCTGAGTGGTGATGATTGCTTGAAAAAGAGCGTCGCCCCCATTCTCAGCATCGTTTTTCTTGCTGAACCGCCTGTTACTGCGGATAATAAGGAAGATGGTAAGAGCTGCGAGCAGGAACATCACCCAATGACCTCCGTAGTGCATTGCGGCGACTATGATTCCGGCTCCAATGAAGGCTGCACCGGCGGTTAGGAACCAGCCGCCGATGACGGAAATCACGCCCGTGATGCGGAACACTGCGCTTTCTCGACCCCAAGCACGGTCGGCGAGAGAGGTACCCATTGCTACCATGAAGGTGACGAATGTTGTGGACAGCGGCAACTTGAGCGATGTGCCGAAGGCTATCAGGGCACCGGCAAGCACAAGGTTTACCGAACCACGGATAAGGTCAAATGACGCTCCCTGATCCATTATTGTTTCATCGACATTGAAACGACGATTGAACCACCGGCGTACACGCGGCGGAGTGATACCTCGCACCCAATTTAGAAATGAAAGCGTCCAGCGCACAAGTCGGCGGCTGATACGCGACGAGCCGAACATCTCGTCGCCTCCCTGTTGAGAACCGAGGCCGATTTCTGTCTTGGTGACATTCTTCGCCTTCTTCGATGTGGCGAGGGATACGACCATTATCACGCCCGCGCCAATGAGAAAATAAATTGGAGTATTTGCCGGACCGTTGAGCGAATCCATCAGGAATCCGTGAGCGTCGCCTCCGCCGTTGGCGATATAGTCCTGATATGAAGCCAGACCGCTCAAGGGAACACCGATGAAGTTCACAAGGTCATTTCCGGCGAATGCCATTGCCAGAGAGAAAGTACCCATAAGCACGATTATCTTCAGGACATTCACCTTGCATATATGCAGCAGTTGCATCAATATCGTGAAGAATCCGAAACAGCAGAGAATGATCAGTCCGGTATGGGCCTTAATCCATCCTTTGACTTCCGGGGTCATGAATGTAAGGTCTTTAGCGCCTTTGATAAGAAGAAAATAAACAATCGCTGTGGCGCAGATGCCTCCAAAAATCCCGATTTTCCATTTGAGATTGCTCCGGTAATTGAAGGAGAATATCATTCGGGAGAGAAATTGCACCACAGTTCCGAAGAAAAACGCTATCGCTACCGAAAGGAATATTCCGAGTATTACCGACAGGGCTTTTTCGGTGTTCAGCAGGTCGTTGAAACCGAGGTCGATACCACCGGCCATTTTTATCAAAGCCACTACAAATGTAGCTCCGAGAAGCTCGAACACCATTGAAACGGTGGTGGAGGTCGGCATACCCAGCGAATTGAAAATATCGAGCAGTATGATGTCGGTCACCATCACCGCCATGAAGATGCAGATGAGGTCATAGAACGAGAAATGCTCAGGTCGGAATATACCATGCCGGGCAATATCCATCATCCCGTTGCTCATCGCCGCCCCGATAAATACTCCGATAGAGGCGACTATCAACACTCTCTTGAACGATGCCGCCCGCGAACCTATCGCGGAGTTCAAGAAATTGACAGCATCGTTGCTTACCCCCACCGACAGGTCGAACACCGCCAGCAGGAACAGAAAAATCACTACACAGAGGAACAGTATTTCCATTGTTTTCTCAAATTACTTTTTTCAGTGCAAAGTAACCGGTAAAACATTTCATGAATATTTCAAAATCTTTAAGCTATTGTGAAACAATTGAGGCTGCATCAACGTGATACAGCCTCAGAAAATTGATAATTAGAAGATTTATTTGTCTCGTTTCACTGTATATAGGATATTGCCCTCCTTGTCAAGCATATTCAATCGGAGAGATTCTCGGTCGGCGTTAAGCACCGAAAAGCCGGGTGCGTCGCTTTTGAAAACAGTCCCTTCGATATCTCCGGGGACTCTTGTCTTTGAGCCGGAAGTGTTTACAACATAATCAATTTTTGAGCCGGTTTTCTTTATATACTGATAATTATGTATGTGTCCGCAGATATACATATCCACGTTATGACGGCGCAATATGGTGTCAACTCGTTTCTGCATATCGGTTCTTTCTGACTCAGATTTGTCGGTAGAAGCAAATATAGGGTGATGACCCACTACTACAATCCAGTCTTCAGAGGCATCAGACAAAACTGAATCCAGCCATTTGAGCTGAGCATCAGCATCCTGCTTTGTTGCATCAGGATAAGTGTCGGATTTCTTGCGATACTTGTCAATCAGCGGAGGAGTGTCAAGAAATACCACCAGCAACGATGTATCACCGTCCTTGAAGGCCTTGGTGTAATACTTCGCAGGCATATCCCAGCGACGCGACACTTTGGAATAGTCAATTACAGCCTGTGTGTTGCCGCGATACTCATGGTTGCCGCATATTGGATACCAATGCACCATCAGTTCAGGATGAGAATAGATAAGTTCGTAGTTGGTCATCCACAATGGGTCGGACACGCTTTCCACACCCTCATAGTGATGTGTGTCGCCGAGGGCAAGCACCGCATCAGGGCCTATCTGTTCAGCAACATCTCCCATTGTGGCCGCTACCTTCTTTTGGTCATAATACCCGTTGCGTCCAAGATCGGATGCCACGATGAGGTTTATATCCCCTTTGGGAATTTCGTTTTGTGCCCATGCGGTCAGGGATGAAAACATGACCGAGGCAACGGCTACTGCCGTGATGAATAATTTTCGTATCATATTGTCATTATTTGTTTTGTGATTGTCAGAATGAAACTTTTATGCCGCCGTTGATCTTCACTCCATAATACTCCTGCTGCATGGTGAGGTCTTTGCTACCTTGATAGTAGCGTAGCGGCTGATTCAGTAGATTTGTGCAGTCGGCATAGATTGTGAATTTTGTCTTCTTTCCGAATGTATAACTTATGTTGAAATCCATGTATTTCACGCTATCATAGTAGCGGTCATAAAACTTGCTTGCACCCATCTCATCAATAAAGTCCGAAGCATAATTGAACGATAGTCTGGCGGAAAGTCCGAATTTCTCAAAGTAGAGCGACACGTTGGCTGTATGCTCCGGAGAACCGGGAAGGCTCAATCCTTTCTCATTCTCGCGGCCCTCAAAATTGAAATCCGTGACTCTGGAATGGGTATAGGTATATGTTCCGTAGAGTCCGACACATCTTAGAGCCGGAGCAATAAAGCTGAAGTCGCGCTGGTAAGAGAACTCCGCGCCGAAGATATTGGCGTTACCGCCGTTCTTAGGCTGCGTGAACTTGGTCCACACGTGCCCTTCATATTCATGATTGAATGAAACTTCATCGACTATAAAGCCTTCAATCCGTTTATAGAAGAGGCCGGCTGATACAAGTCCGATGGATTTCCAATAATATTCCGCGTTGAGGTCTATATTGTGCGAGGTCGTGGCTTTAAGTCCCGGATTGCCGATTACGATTTCGTTGTCGCCACGCTTGATGTTCATGCCTGGCACCAATGCCGAATACTTAGGACGGGAAATCGACTGATTATATCCCGCACGTATCATGAAGTCCTTATTGACATCCCATTTGAATATCATGGAGGGGAGGAAGTTTATGTAGCTTGACGATTCAGGGTCGGTCTTTGATACTGTACCCGATTCGTCATCATAAATTCTGCCGGTATAACGCAATGCTGTGTTTTCGACCCTTAATCCACCGGTGAAGTTCAGATTATCTGTGATTCTGGAATCAAGTCGGATATAACCTGCTGTCACGTTCTCTCTGGCATTGTAGTTTCCAACAAGTTCTTCGGCAACCTGCGCCTTTTCAAACAAGGAGGCATCATCAAGGTTGAGGCTCCCCAGAAACTGTTTGCTTATAAATGAACCTGTCTGATAGCGGGATGACGGCATGAAACGGTCGGTGGATTCATTAACCGAATGTGCCAAAGCGTCTTTATTGAACCCCTTTTTATCAACAGGGGTATATTCATAGTAATCGATCTCCTTATCTTTTGTCTTGTTTACAAACTTGAAACCGAATTTCAATTTTGAACGGTCGCTGAGGCGAGTCTTGAAATCAAGCGACGCTTTCAAGTCCTGTTCCGTTATGTCTTCCTGTTGCTGAGTGAGGTCTTTAAGAGAGAATTTGTCGTCAAGGAGCATTGTCGAACCCTCGTCGGGTGTTGCGAAAGGTGTTCGCGGATTCGACAGATCAAATGAAAAATGCTGCTTCTTCAACCGGAAGTCTATGTATCGCTCATTGGGCCTTTCTTCGGAGGCACGTGCATATCCGATTCTCCAGTCAAGGCTCAGGAAACCGAGCCGGTTTTCACCACCGAGGGTAAAATCCATAGTACGCTGACGTTCGAGACGCGCATTGCGATTATCGTGCGATCCACCCTTTGTCTGGACACGTACATCCGCGACTCCGTCAGGTGTGATGTCTTTCAAAGTCGTGCGATAACGGTTTTCCCAGTCGTTGCGGTTGTTGAAAATTCCCTTGAACCATATTTTATTGAAATCATTGAATTTCCAATCCGCTGACAACGAATAGCTTTGCCGCTCACGTGTGACGTAATACTGGCGTATCTGGTAATCAGATAGATAGAGTTTTCCGGCATCATCCTTTCCCCAGATAAATTCAGTATTGTAAGAACCGGACGGGGCGTTATTATAGGAAGCCGAAACCATAATGCCAAGACGGTCATTGAAGAACCGGTTGCCTATGGTGAGACCGAAATTCATCTGCGCTTTCCGGCTTATCCAGTTGTAACCGGTCCCCGCTACGGCGTTAAGTGTAAGTCGGCGGGGAGAGTTCTTGGTGACAAGATTTATCGAACCGCCTATCGCATCCCCGTCCTGATCAGGCATCAGAGTCTTGTTGACTTCGATAGTCTGAATCATGTCGGACGGAATAAGGTCAAGTTGCACATTGCGAATGTCACCTTCTGCCGAGGGGATTCTTGAACCATTGATGGTCACGGAGCTGAAATCAGCGGGTGTGCCGCGAACTTGTCCGAAACGGGCTTCTCCCTGATCATATTGCACGTTGATACCGCTTATACGCTTCAGGGCATCCCCTATGTTTGAATCGGGGAACTTGCCAATCTGATCAGCCGAAACGATGTTTGTGACATTTATGTTGCTCTTCTGCGCGTTTATGGCACGTTGCTGACCCGAAAATACACCTGTCACCACAACTTCGTTGAGCTCTTTGGAGGAGTCTGACATTATAATATCCTGCGTTACATCCGTGTCTGCCAGAACGATGGCTTGGGATACCGGGACAAAACCCAGATATGAGATATTCAGTCTATGAGTTCCTGACTCAAGGTTGGAAAAGGAATAGAACCCATCGGCATCAGCCACTGCTGAATGGGCTTTGCCATCAAGAATGACAACAGCGCCAGGGAGAGGATTGTGTTCATTGTCCAAAATACGTCCCTTGAGCAGGCGGGAGCCGCCGGAGTCCGCTCCCTGTATGGTTAAGCTTATGGCAAGCATACCCACGATTAACGAAATTACTTTTTTCACTGTTACTGTTATTATTGGTTTTCAGTGCAAAAGTACTTTCGTATGATTTCATGGATTTTTCATAAATATTAAAGTATCGTTAATTGCGATAATGCCGACTATCTACTGAGCGTTATCTTGAAAGACAGGCCGCCGGTTCTGACATTCTCCGCTGTTATTGTACCTCCGTGAAGCATGACGGCATTTTTGACTATTGACAAGCCGAGGCCAGTGCCACCGGCGGCGCGGCTCCGGCCCTTGTCTATACGGTAGAACCGCTCGAAAAGGCGGGGCATATGCTCTTCGTTAACCCCGACACCGTTGTCCGATACGGTAATGACAATCTTTTTGACATCTTCATAAAGCAGCCTGATTTTAATTGTGTCACCGCCGCTGTATGCTATGGCATTGTCAATAAGGTTATTGAACATCGCTTCTAATAGCGATGGATTGCCTGACATTTCGAGCGTCCTGACAACATCATTCTCTATGACTATCCCTTTTGATCCGGCTATGATGTCACGGTCACTGACAACATCACTGATAATCCGGGAAAGATCTACATTCTCCTTCATTATTGTAGCACTGCCGTCGTCCATTCGAGTTATAAGGGCTACATCCGCGAGAAGATGCTGTAACCTCTCCGCGTTCATCAGGCAGCGTTGTAGAAATAAGTCGTGTTTCTCGCTGCTGATGTTCTTATGTTCCAAAAGCGTTTCCACACATACCTTTATGGATGCGACGGGTGTTTTCAGTTCGTGATTGATATTGTTGGTAAGCTGTTTTTTTATCCGTTCCTTCTCCTGCTGTTCGTGGAGTGCGGCATTATGTTCCCTGTCACGGTCAATGTTAGCTTGTTGCAGGCGGGCATAGATACGGACGATATTATTTGATATTGACCCTAATTCGTCACTTGGGAAAGGCTCCGAATCCGAAATCTTAATACCGCTCTCAACATCTTCTGCAAATTTTTTAAGTCTGGTGATATGCAGCCCGACTCGTCTGGTGGCAAAATACCCCAGCACACACATGACCAATGCGACAGCTCCCATAACCCAAATAAAGTTGACATCCGGATTCAGTAACCCGCTCAACGATATTGAATAAGGTACTGCCGTGCGGACTATGTATCCGTTATCGCCTTTGGTGGCTGAATAAAAGTAAGAATCGCCTGTGCTTTCGCTGTGACGGCGCACTGTGTAGCCGGATTTATGTGCAAGAGCCTGTCTTATCTCTTCACGGTCAAGATGATTCTTGCCGGGAAGCGAGTCGATTGAATTGTCATAGACTACCGTTCCGTCATTCTTTATCACGCTTACCCTTATGTCATCGAAGGGATGGAAATCGCGCAGACTGATATCCGATATGTTTTTACCATGTTCCAGTTCCGTAAGGATATAGGTGTTTATCATCTGAAGCCGGGTGTTCATTTCATCCGCCTTGAACTCTTTTTCACGGTGGTATTGGAAAGTGATGAAGCACCCCACGAGAAGTAGAGAATAACCGAGCAGCCAAAGGAAAAGCCGCTGCGGATATGTGAGCCTATTCGATGAATCCATAACCGTAACCTGAACGTGTGGCTATATTCTTGCCGTACTGACCGATTTTCTGGCGGATACGGGTGATGTTGACATCCACCACGCGGTCGAGCACCACCACCTCATCAGGCCATATTTCTTTCAGCAGTTCGGCACGTGAGAAAACCTGCCCGATATTCGACATCAGTTTCAGCAGAATCTCGAATTCCTTTTTTGGCATCTTCACCTCACTGCCATCGACATGACAGGTACGGTTTCGCTTTGACAACACAAGCCCCTTGTAACTTACCTCGTCGTTTGCCGTCGGTGGAACCGCCGCATACGCCGATGTGCGGCGAAGCACCGTGCGGATTCTTGCAAGCACCGCCTTCAGCGAGTAAGGCTTCATTATATAGTCGTCGGCTCCGAGGTCAAGCCCCTTTATCATGTCATCTTCGGTGTCTTTTGCGGTGCAGAATATTATCGGCACCGAAGCCGTGGCTGGATTCGCCTTCATTATGCGGGCAAGCTGGGTGCCGGAAATCTCCCCCATCATTATATCAAGGAGTATCAGGTCGTAACCCGAAAGGTCATGGGTCAATGCTTCCTCGGCACTGTAAGCCGTTGCCACCTCATATCCTTCGGCTTCAAGATTGAAGGCAAGGGCATCGCAAAGCGTTTCCTCGTCATCGACCACAAGTATTCTTTTTGCTTTTTCCATATTGCAAAATTAGTTAGAACTCTCCAATTACAGGGCTATCTGTCAAAAGTTTAATGAAACTTTAATAATATCAGCCGATTTAATGATAGTTCAACAAATCTGAAAAATTCATGAAACAATCTGACCGTAATTTTGCCCCCGAAAATGATAACGAAGATTTATATGAATTTGAAAAGCTTACCGCTAAGTCTTACACTTGTCGCCCTCGTCGGATGCTATGCCGACATGGAAGCCGGCATAATAAAAGGAACGGTGTATGACGGCGGCACTGACGAGCCGCTGATAGGCGCGTCTGTCATGGCCAATCCCGGCATCAATGGAACGGCAACAGACATTGACGGCAATTATACCCTTCGGCTTCCGGAAGGAAAGTATGATTTTTCCGTTAAGTACATCGGTTACAGGGACACAGTGATAACACGACAGATACCCGCCGGTGATGAGATAATTACATTGGACATCCGCATGAATCCGGACGCCACATCTCTGGCCGAAGTGACTGTTACCGCTGTCGCACGAAAGGACACCGAATCCGCAATGATTGAGGAAGAGAAACAGAGCGATGTGGTGCAGACAGGAGTGTCGGCCCAACAGATAGCAAAGACTCAGGACAAAGACGCTTCGGAAGTGATACGCCGTGTACCGGGTATCTCAATCATAGACGACAAGTTCGTGATGGTGCGCGGACTCTCCCAGAGATATAACAATGTGTGGCTCAACGGAGGCGCGGTGCCAAGTTCAGAAGCAGATTCAAGAGCTTTCTCATTCGACATAATACCGAGTTCACAGCTTGACAACATAGTGATTGTGAAAAGTCCCGCGCCTGAATATCCGTCGGATTTTACCGGAGGATTCGTTATGGTAAGGACCAAGTATCAACCGGCGAAAAGCGGATTTGACATCTCGGTCGGCACCTCATTCAATGACATGACACATTTCCGCGATTTCAAATACTATAAAGGCGGAGGCAAATACTATTCAGGTGGATTTGATTCTCCATTATTGACTTATTCCGGTTTCCCGAACCGTATCGACCCGCTCAACAACGGCTTCAACAACGACTGGAAAGTCTATGTTAAGAAGCCGATAGGCGATCTGAAAGTCAACGCCTCATACAGCAACCGCTGGAGATTTGAATCCGGGTCTTCTCTCGGATTACTGGCAAGCGTAAATTTCTCGGACGCATACCGCACTCTTCTTGATATGGAGAATTCCCTTTACGGGCCATACGATGTGACCAACGACAGCCCCGTATATCTCCGCAAAGCGACCGACAACCAATATACCAATGACCTCAAACTTGGCGCACTGCTCAATCTCTCTTTCCTCCCTCAAAACGACAGACACCGTTTTGAATGGAAGAACATCTATAACAGAATCGTCAAGAACCGTTATTCCGACCGCACGGGATTCAACTCGCAGCCTGACAACATTCAGGACATGGAATATTATTACTCCACCCGCAACACATTCAACACCCAATTTACAGGGCGGCATGAATTCAGCTCCGCCTCCCTTTGGGACTGGAGTGCCGGTTATGCCTATTCCGACCGGGACATGCCGGACAGACGGCTGATCCAACTCACAGACCGCACCGACCAAAGGATGGGTATTTACCGCATAAGCCGTGAATTTACAAGACTGAGGGAACACACGGCATCACTCAATACCAACTATCGTCACGAATTTGATTTCGGAGCAATAAAACCGGTGTTGAAGACGGGACTATACGGAGAGTACCGCAACAGGACATACGATGTCCGTGAATTTCAATACGGCTGGCAACCCGACAATAACCTTCCGGACGGGTTTATGTTCAATCCGGATGTTACGGGTGAGATATTGATACCCGAGAACTATGGCCCCGACAAGCTCTATCTGTACGAGAATGTCAATTTCCTGAACAGCTACAAGGCAAGCAGCCGACAGATTTCGGGATATGTCGGTGTCAACATTCCGTGGCGTTCACTTACAATCTACGGTGGTGTAAGATATGAATATGTCGATCAGTTGTTGAGAATGAATACCCGCCAGTCGGAGGAAAGCCTTCAGGACACCCATTATTACTATAAGGATTTCTTCCCGTCGGTAAACGTGAGCTACCGTTTCAATGACAGACATCAGGTCAGAGCCGCCTACGGACGCACCACAAACCGCCCTGAGTTCCGTGAACTTGCGCCTACGGTTTATTACGATTTTGACCTCGGAAGCAGCGTGATGGGCAATTATGACCTCAAAGCCGCATATATTCAGAACATAGACCTGAGATATGAATGGTACCCGTCGAAGAACGAGATTGTTTCGGTGGCGCTGTTCTACAAGAAATTCACCAATCCGATTGAATGGACATATACCGTTGCCGGAGGCACAGACCTCATCTACTCATATATCAATGCAAAAGGAGCTGACAATTACGGCATAGAAGTGGACATCCGCAAAAACCTCGGATTTATCGGTCTTGACGATTTCAGCCTTTCGTTCAACGGCTCGCTTATCAAGAGCAAAGTGACATTTGACAAGGGCAACAACATCGACCGTCCGATGCAGGGACAGTCGCCGTACCTGATCAACACCGGCCTGTTCTATAACCGCGACGGATGGTCGGCAGCTGTACTCTATAACCGCATCGGCAAGCGAATCGTCGGCGTAGGAAACAAATACGGAACAGGCGTTGATGGTAACGCCCGCAACATCCCCAACTCCTACGAGATGCCGCGCAATTCATTGGACATATCGTTTGGCAAGAAATTCGGTCATTGGGAGTTGAAAGCCTCGGTGCGTGATGTTCTTGCCGAGCGGTACCTGTTCAAACAGATTGAGGAAGTCGAAGTCCTCGGTAAAAACAAGAGTATCGAAGAAATAACCCGAAGCTACAAGCCGGGACGGAATTTCAATCTATCAATAACATACAGTTTCTAAGAAAGTCATATCATGACAGAAGTTAAACCAAAACCCATTTCAATGGAAAGAACAAAAAAACAGACCGGCCGTCATATCATGATGGCGATGGCTTGCGCCCTGAGCCTTCTCTCCGCAAGCTGCTCATCCAATAATGATGAGCCGACCCCCAATCCTGTTAACCCCGATGTTACCTACAAAGGGAATGTCGCTTACAGTGCCGGAATCGTATTCAACGGCGATGAACTCGGCAACGGTACCCAGAACTTCCACTTCACAGGCGATGTGAAGCTCGAAAAAGGCACATACCTTCTCAAAGGCTGGGTGTATGTCGATGAAGGCGCACGCCTCACTATCCCTGCCGGAACGGTCATCAAGGGCGACAAGGGCACGATGGCGGCTCTCATCGTCGAGCCGGGCGGATACTGCAAGATGCAAGGTACAGCGGACGAACCTATCGTCATGACTTCGGCACAGGCTCCCGGCCAGCGTCGTCCCGGCGACTGGGGCGGTCTGATAGTCTGTGGCAAGGGCCTGAACAATCAGGGTACGCAGCAGATTGAAGGTGGCCCGACAACCATTCACGGAGGCAACAACAAAGCCGATAATTCAGGCATATACAGCTACATCCGCGTGGAGTTCGCAGGTTATCCCTTCGACACCGACAAGGAAATCAATGGCGTTACATTCGGCTCTGTCGGCAGCGGCACACAGATTGACCACATACAGGTGTCATACTCCAACGATGACTCCTTCGAGTGGTTCGGAGGATCGGCAAATTGCTCCTACCTCGTCGCCTACAAGGGGTGGGATGATGACTTCGACACCGACAACGGTTTCGACGGCGAAGTGAGCTACTGCCTCTCAGTGCGCGACCCGCGTATCGCTGATACCTCGCAGTCAAACGGCTTCGAGAGTGACAACAACGCCAGCGGTGCTGAAACAACACCCTTCACTTCGGCTCGGTTCCGCAATGTCACACTCATCGGGCCCAAGACAGTCAAGAACTCCGATTTTGTCAACAGCAGCGACTATATAACAGCGGGCAATATGTTCCCCGACAACGGTTCAAAACTCGGTCAGTTCCAGTCTGCCTTCCAGATTCGCCGCAGCAGCAAACTCAACATATCCAACGCCCTTGCAATAGGCTGGCCTATCGGTGTGATAATCGACGGCGAGAAAGGACAGACCGTTTCTTACGCGAAGTCCGGCGGCTTCAAACTTGAAAACATAGTGTTTGCCGGAATGGATGCCATAGGCACCGACAAGAATAAGGAATACAGAGACTATCTTTTCGATTACCTGACCGGCACGGAAGACCGCAACCAACCCTCGTTCTCACACACATTCTTCCTCGGCGGCTCAGGGAACCGCGTTATGGACGAATCCGCGCTCAATCTTTCCGACCCATTCATGACAGGACAGAACTGTTGCCCCATGACGGAAATAAGCGACGGCAAAGGCGGTTATATCGGAGCCTTCCGCGATGCTTACGACAACTGGATGAAAGGCTGGACCAATTTCGACCCTCAGAGCACCGTCTATTGATAACATAAGGATCAACAACAATTCAAGAAAATGAAAAAGACTGTTTTAATTTCTGCCGTCAGTGCAATTCTTTTACACTGCACAGCGTGGGCACAGACTACTGTTACGGTCGATTATGACAACTATTCGACGCCAGCCGCAATGCAACTCCGCAGAACGCTTGCGGAAATGCAGTCATCGGGTATGCCTTACAGCATAGCCATGACTGTCAACGGCGACCCATGCACCGTAATGGGATTCGCATGGTTCACCAATCCCGGAACAAAGAACGGAGAGGTTCAAATTGTGGCGAAAGAGAATGCAGTTCCTGCGGATTTCGATAATCCCGACATGTCATTCCCGGCCGCAGTGCAGCAGGTCAACGGCCTCAACTATTCCATCGAAAAGAACAAACTTTCCGGCATAGAAAGCAATATCAAGGTGGATTACCTGAGCCATAAGGCAAAAGCGGCTGGCCTCACTCCTGCTACCACATATTCCTATCGTGTCGGTTCAGCCGATGGATGGAGCGAAATCGGTACCTTCACCACGGCATCCGCCGACAAGAACGCAGGTTATTCATTCATCTATATAACCGACACACAAGCACAGAATGACGAGATGTTCAACGTGTCGCAGAAAACCGTACATGCAGCACGCAAATTGGTTCCTGAAGCAGCGTTCATACTGTGTAATGGAGACCTCGTGGAAACATCCGGGTCGAACAACTCCGAATGGGAATACGAACAGTGGTTCTCAACCATGCAGGACATATGGCTAAATACACCTCTTGTCGTCACAATGGGCAATCATGACATCAGTGGCAACCGCAATTTTGCCTATCACTTCAACAATGACAATTCGTACAATGAGAACGCAGAGGTTCCCACCGATATGGATGGTACCGTATTCTCATTTGTAAGAGGCGATGTCCTGTATTTGGTTATGAGCTATGAGAACTGGAATAAGCCCGGTTATCTGGACAGTCTTGGCAAATGGATGCGCTCTCAGGTGGGAGCCCATAAGGATGTCAAATGGAAAATTGCATCTTTCCACAAGAATATGTTTACAGGCAGCCGCTCACATCAGGATGATGCCGATGGCAAAGCTGTCCGCGCCGCCATGCTTCCTCTATTTTCCGAACTTGGAATAAACATGGCTTTTCAAGGTCACGACCATATCTATGAGGTCATTGGCCCAGTAAACAACACTACAAAAACGCTCGCATCTAATGGCGTCGAGGAAGTTCTGACGGTTGGAGAACCTGGTGCAAGAGAAAATATGACAGGCCGTGAAGGAGGTGTTTTCAACACGGCTGCCGGAACTCTCTATTTCCTCAATAATTCGGCCGGTAAGAAGAAGTACGAACCTCGAACTGAGGAAGAGATGATTGCTTCTTATTCCAAGCATGAAATCGAAAACTACTGGGGTTTGTTTTCGGGTAAATTTGGACAGACCGGTGAACCGACATTCAGCCGCGTTGATGTCACTCCTGAATCCTTCACAGTATCGACTTACACAGTTGATGATAATGGCAATCCTACTCTGTTTGATTCTTTCAAGGTAATTAACAATCCTGACGGAGCCGGTATAGCCGATGTTGCCGCCGAAACGACGGCTGATATCAGATGGGACGCTGCCGGTTATATACGAATATCTAATATTGCCCCAGAGTCAGTCGATGTCTATGACATAGAAGGCAGAAATGTATGTCACACCCAATCTGCCATAATCCCCACGGATAATTACACAATCGGTTTATACATCGTGAAAGCATCTGCTCAAAACAAGACATATACAGGGAAGATACTTATAAAGTAAAATATAACTTCCTCTGGGAATATCGCTTAGAAATAAGTGAAGGCTGCGTCACAGTGACGTGGCCTTTTACCATAAATAATAACCAATATTACAAACATGAACAAGATCCTCATTGTAGAGGCATCTGACTCCGACCGTCGGCTTATGTCGGGCTTGCTTGTCAAGTCCGGCTACGAGCCGATTGCCTTCGAGAGCATGGAGGCAGCAAAAGAGGCGGTGGTGAAACTGCCGCCCGGCGCGGTCGTGGTAACGGCGATGAAATTCGCCCACGGCACCGCGCAAGAGTTAATTAACTGGCAAAAATGCGAGGGATACAAGTTTCCCGTTATTGCCATAGTGGATAACATGAATGCCGTAGATCTTCTCTCGGTGATGCGCGATGGTGGTGCCGTGGATGTTGTACAGCGCCCGGCGATTGACAAGCAACTTGTTGAAACCGTCGGCAGATATGCCAAGCCTGAGAGTGTTGTGATACAGCTCGACAATGCACTGATTCCAAGACGGAGTGCAAAGTTCAAGGAGATTGAGCAGTCGATAGAACGAATTGCCCAGACCAATGTCAACTGCATCATATTCGGTGAAAGCGGCATGGGAAAGGAACAGATTGCACGGCAAATATATCTCCAAAGCTCTCGGACACAGAAGCCTATAACGGTAATCGAGGCCGGAGGCGCGGAGCTGGTAGGTCTGCACGACCCCAAATCCGACCGCAACGAGATGTATAACCGCATCAAAAGCTATTCCCAGAACGCTGCCGGAGGAACAATCATCCTGAAGAATATCCAGCTTCTCAATTTCGAGAAACAATCGGTGTTCCTGCATATTCTCTCGGAGGAACATCCCGATGTGAGGATGATATGCACCGCCAACGGCACACTGATGAAGATGCTCGCCGAGGAAGATTTCCGCGACAATCTTTTCTATATGTTGCGTCAGTCGGGTATCAACGTGCCGCCGTTGCGCGAGATGACCGAGGATATTCCTGACATTGCCGATTATCTTCTTGCCATATATGCGCATAAGACATCTCAGGTGAGAAAGCGGCTCGACGCATCGGCTATAAAGGCTCTGAAACTGTATCCGTGGCCCGGCAATATCCGTGAACTGAAAGATACCATTCTAATGGCAGCCTTCCATGCCGACGGCGACATCATATCTGCCGATGACCTTGTTTTCAGCGACATTCAGCCGGAAACAGCCGAAGATCTGACCCACCGCAATCCGAAAGCGGAGAAAGACCGCATCATAAGGGCCTATATCCGTGCCGGAACATGGAGAGGTGCCGCAAAACTGCTGAATGTGTCCGAAAAGACACTTATTCAGCTCCGTAAAAAGCACCATATCAATCCCCACGGAGAAATTGAGTCTTGATTACCTCAATAAAAATGCGTAACTTTGCAACGCAAAACAGCAAAGAATAGCGACTGAGGAGTCAGTCGCATCAAAAATACAGGATAACATAACTTCCGCATAAGTTCTATTGAGAATCTGCAAAATTCATAATGGTGAGCTTGGCGTGATGCTTATGCTATGCTTAAAGCATAGCGTATAGTATTCAAGCTATCACCATAGGCATTGCAGAGCCTTCAATAGTTAGCGTAGATATTATACGCTATTTTTTTGACCCTATCTAATCTATCGAGAACACTCAAATCCTTTACCTTTGGAAAAACACGGTTGGTTGTTCGCCAACAGTCAAGATTTAACATCACAATTATTCTATCTCTGAAATCTTCATTGTTTCAGCGCGTTACAACTTTAACACTCCTTAAATCGCCCTTTCTAAAATCCAGTCGGTTATAATTGCAAACGAGGCGCAATCCTCGACAAGTCTAACTCAAAACACATATAACCGTATGGAAGCAACAACTCCCCCAAACGCCACAGGCTTCAGCAGGAAGCCCAAACAGAGAAAGCGCATCAACGGGCGCAAATCAGCAACCCGCAAGTCCGGCTTCAATCCGCTTGCCGGAATGCCCGACGAAGCAAAGGCATGGATGTTAGGCTCGATGTTTCTCATCGCCGCCGCAAAGATACTCGGCCCTGTTATCGGGTTCGATGTCCTGGCGCTTCGCAAAACAGACATAGCCACAGACTGAGCCTATGCAGCAGAACGACACGCACGAGGCCGACTTCAAGACCGCCGCAAACGCATACGTTTCACTTGTGGAGCAGCGCGCCAGAAGTCCCGGCCAGTACCCTACGGGAAACAGACCGCGATTATACTTCCACGGAGAGCCGATTATTCTTCTCGAAGACATCGTAACCGGGCTTGATGTCAGCGAGAAAACAATTAGACGCTACCGCGACGCAGGAAAAATCAAGGTTTACGAGAGCATAGAGGGCAATATCAAGTTTGTGCTTCAATGCGACCTCGACAGGTTTCTCGAAAACTCCTTCATCAGTTCGTCCCATCCAGACTATAAGACTGTAAAGAAGAAATCAACCAACGGCGGAAACGCCAACCACACCACCACTAAATCATAATTCATTATGGACCAAACTCCCGACCAGCAGGAAGTGCTGATCGCCCGCGACAACACAAGCGGGCAGGTGGGAGCAGTCGTAGGGCAGAATCCCGACGGCACTCCCCAGATGGCGGATGTCAAATCGACGCCATTAAGCGAACTGATAAAGTTCAACAAAGGGCAGAACCCCCTCGAAGCGTTCATGTCGAATTTCATGCGGCAGGCCAGGAACCCCACGCTGTTCAGCTTCTTCAGATTGCAGGAAGACAAATACGAGCTTGTAGGCCCCGCAATGGCTGACATCATCAGGAATCCCGGCGACAATGCCGAAATGCTCAAGCCTTACGAGGTGGAAATGAAAGCCCCCGCACAGGCAGAGCAGCAGGAACAGGCCACGGCTAAGACACAGCAGCCGGAAACGACCGGCATCAAGCAACCGCCTATCGACCGCGACAGCATCGACTGGGTAAAAATCGAACAGCAGTGGGGCATTAAGCGCGACGACCTTGAAAAATCAGGGGCACTCGACCAGATGGTATATAACCACAAGTCGCCGCAGCTGTTCACGGTAACGCCCCGTTTCGGCGACGAGACATTCTCGCTTCAGGCCAAACTCTCGTTCCGTACCAACCCCGACGGCTCATATTCACTCGTGCCTCACTTCATCCGCAATGAGCCGCAGCTCGATCAGGAATTCAAGGGTTATACATTCACAAAGGAGGACAAGGCGGAACTCCGCAAGACCGGCAATCTCGGCAAAGCAGTTGAACTCGCCGACCCAAAAACCGGGGAAATGAAAAAATGCCTCGTGAGCATCGACAGGCTCACCAATGAGATAGAGGCCGTGCCGGTAGATAAAATCTACATCAAGCCCAAAGTCGCCAATATCAGCCTCGATATGCAGGCCATCGGCATACTCAAAAACGGCGGCATGATACGCGAGCAGCACGTGGAACTCCCCAACGGTGCCAAATTCACCGCCGACCTGCAATACAACGCAGCGAAACGCGACATCGTGTTCGTCAATTCCGATGTTTACCGCCAGAAGCAGGAGCAGAACAGTTCCCAACAACAGCAAGTAAGGGATTCATGGCACAATCCCGACGGCTCCGTCAAGCGACTCGAACATTGGTGCAAGCTGCCGCTGGATGAACAGCAGCAGGCCGATTATCTCGCAGGAAAGAAAGTCCTCGTAGGCGAGACCAAAGACAAATTCGGCAACGACTGCACCGTCTATTTCCAGTACAATCCCGAAAAACGTCAGCCTGAGACCACGCGGGTATATCCCGACCGCGACAAGGTCGTCGGCATCGCAGAGGAAAGCAAGACCCAGTATGCAGTGAACAACAACGGGGCGACCAACGAGGCAACCAAGAACGTGCAGGAGCCACTCCAGCGCGGGCAGACCGCCCCGAAGGACGAAAACCAGCAGAGGCAGCAGCGTAAGCCCAAAGGCCCCAAGCCTTGACCGCCACTCACCGCGCATATTCCACAATCAGTTTTATACTGCGATTCACCCGACATGATTGCCGCCGCATAGCCGCAATTCCAACCACTATGTCCACAGCAAGGCTATAAGTATCCCAACCTGCGGCCAACC
Source organism: Muribaculum gordoncarteri (assembly GCF_004803695.1). Classification (NCBI taxonomy): domain Bacteria; kingdom Pseudomonadati; phylum Bacteroidota; class Bacteroidia; order Bacteroidales; family Muribaculaceae; genus Muribaculum; species Muribaculum gordoncarteri. The sequence goes on along the minus strand of NZ_CP039393.1, from coordinate 3,201,736 downwards.
GTGTCAACCCAAACACAACTATCCCCAAGTCACGGGGATGGGCGACCGTCCCCGTGACTTTCATAAAATCACCCCTAAACCCACATTAAATTTATGATTCTTATTATCTGCGAGAACATTCTCGCCACCAAGACCGTCGCCCTTTCTCTGGGCGCGAACACCGAAGCCGTCAGCGGAATCTACACATCAGATACCGTCACCGTCGCCAACATCCCGCCCCGTTTCATACGCCAGACTCCGCTGTGCGAACTGGCAGATGGAGAATATCCCTTCATGCCCGACAAGTTCCGTATGTCGGTGACGATGAAAGAGCTGGAACGACAGCTCAAACCCCTGTTCCATGCAGCCGGGGAAGTGGTATTCGCCTCCGACGGCGGAGCCGACGCACAGGCACGCTTCTTCAACATCTGCCGACATTTCCGTGTCGGATGCCCCCGCAGCAGAATGTGGCTCACGCGCCTCAGCTACGGCGCCATACGCGGGGCCTTCCACTTCCGCGAGTCCGGGCGACACCTGCACCGCCTCGCACAGACCGGCCTTGTATCGAAAGGCATGGATCTGATGTTCACATACAACATCAACCAGACATTTCTCCATATCGGACTGCCCGAATACGACCTTACCCGTCAGGAGGCAATCGCCCTCGATTATGTGGGCGACCTTACCGGCCGTTTCGACGATTTCAACGGTATCCCCGACGGACATTCAATCCGTGTGAATGTCAACGGCGGCGAGGGATTTGAATCCGAAGCCGTTTGGGAGGCCGAGGAAGACGCCCTCGCAGTCGCCGATGAAATCCCTGTCGGTGAGACGGTATCGGCCACGCTGACGGTTGATGAGACCGACCGTTTCAATATCCGTTTCCACACGCTGCTCACGCTCCAGATGGACGCCTTCAACAATCTCGGCTTCATGCCCGCCCATACTCTCAGACTGGCACAGAGCCTTTATGACAGGGGGCTTATCTCGTCGCCCCTGACACGTTGCTCACATCTGCCCGAAAAGCTCCGTGGACATATCCGGACGGTATTTCCCGACACGCCCGGTTACCGCTGGGGCGAGAACGACGCGACCATCGACCACCACGCGATAATCACCCTCCGCGCCATAGATCAGGAACTGCCTGAAAAGGAGAAGCAGCTCTACTGGCTCATATTCAACCGCATGAAGGCGGTTGTGGAGCAACAGCCGAGCCGCAAGTATGCCACCGTGGAGTTCAAGATAGGCGAAGCCGTGTTCTACCGCCAGTGGGAGCTTACCGGCGAAGCGTATGAAGTGACCGAGACGGGCACGTTCCAGACAGGTGTTACAATCGCAGACGCGGCGGTATATCCCTGCGATGCCCCGGTAGCCGAATCCAACGCCTTCACCGATGTGATGTGCGCCGTGACCTCAAAAGCGGAGTATGTCGATGAAATGATGCACACCAGCGTACCGTACACGCTGGAAACCGGCGACTACGGCAGCGCACTGGACAGCCTCATACGCAAGGGACTCGTCACCCTCGACGGCGGCGATGTTTATCTCTCGCCCGAAGGCCAGTATGTCTATGACGAGTTTGCCGGCCACGAGTTCGCCGAGATGCTGCTCACATGGCAGTTCGAGGCTAACGACCTCTATCAAGGCGACCAGGCCGGACGCTCGGTAATCGAGGACTTCTCAGGCTCCCTGCTGTGCATGATAGAGACAATCGACCCCGAAGCCGGAGAGTAAAACCCTGCAATCCGCTGTAAATCGCATTTCTATCAAAAATAATCGGCCCAACATAGCCGAAAATCGGATAGAAATCGCTAACTTTGCCACTGAATCGCAGTCATAAATTTTATTTTTGATTGTGGATTTAGTGGTGAGGCAGCGGGAGGGATACCCGCTGCCTTTTTACAGCTCTTATCCACACCACCACTAAATCCAAATTACTTATGGAAGTATTATTGATTGAGAAGGAGACTCTCGATTGTATCCTTGACGAGCATGAGCTTCTATGCAATATGGTCATAGTATTGGCAAATCGCTTGCGCCGAAAGGAAACTGCCGACATGATGACTTCTGCCGAGGTCTGCGATTTTCTCCATATAGGCTCGACAACCCTGCAATCCCTCCGCAACGGCGGTAAGATAGGCTATGTCAGAATTGATGACGGAAGCATCAGGTATCCTGTCACCGAAGTTATCCGTTACATGGAGCGTAACGGTATCAATTATAATAGGGGCGCCTATGGGGAATGAGATTATAACCAAATCGGACAGACGTATTATCGCAGCCCGTACACAATCCCAGAACGCATTTGAAGCCGTCGGTATAATCCGAGACAGCCATCATCCTGTATTGGGAGGTATCTGTTTCCTCGATGACAAAGAAGTTGCAGAACGCCTCAAAGTGACGAGGCGCACGGTACAGAACTACCGTGACCGGGGAATACTCTCGTATTATATGATATGCGGCAAATGCCTATATCCGGAACATGAAATACAGCAACTGCTTGACGAGAATTTCCATTCGGCGTATTACGATTAAATAATTTAAGAGCGACAACTGAGTAAAAATACTCGATTGTCGCTCTTTCATTTAGCAGTGGGTCATTTCGTCTTTTTAGGTCGTCCGCGCTTAGGCTGAGGCGGACGCTCAAATGTTGTCGGCTTCTCCGGCAACGGTTTGATGTCAACTTTCAGACTGTCGAACTTGTCTCTCATGCGGCCCATATCTTCCGATACAGTCTGGTCAAGCATGGTTGCGTAGATTTGGGTGGTGGCAATGTCTTTATGCCCCAGCATCTTCGATACCGTTTCGATAGGCACATGATTGTTGAGCGACATTGTGGCGAAGGTATGGCGGGCAATATGTGTCGTCAGGTGCTTCTTTATCTCCGCTTTGCTTGCTATCTCATCAAGGTACGAGTTCATACGCTGGTTTGAGATAACCGGTATGACGGCGTCCTTTTCCACAGCCCGTGGGTGACTGCGGTATTTCTCCATCAGTCTGCGCGGAATCTCCAGCATTGGGATTACGCTCATTTCATCCGTTTTCTCGCGGGCCTTGCGTATCCACATCTCGCCCTTGTCGTCAGTAACGACATGTTCACGCTTGAGGGTAGATATGTCTGCGAAAGCCAGTCCGGTAAAGCAGCAGAACACGAAAGTGTCACGCACGAGGTCGAGACGGGGCAGCTCGCTGAGGTCAAGCTCTATGATGCGCTGAAGTTCAGCTTCCGTGAGCTTCTCTCGCTTTGGCTTGGTGCGGACATAGCGTTTGCCCACGAATGGATCATCTTCAATCCATTTGTTTGCGATACCGGTGCGTATAACGCTTTTGAGATAGCGGATATAACGGACAGCGGCGTTATTGGCGCATCCCTTCTTTATGCGCAGGAAATGCTCGAAGTCGTCAACCATTCCGGATGTCAGTTTATTCATCGGAATATCTTTCACATCGTGCTTGTCGATGAGAAATTCCTCCAGATACTTGACGCATCGTTCCCAACGCAGGCGCGTACCCTCGCAGATGTCGCCACGCTCGTTGCGGTCCTTTACCTTCTTGTTGAGTTCGCGGAACGCCTCGCAGAGCATCGTCGGCTTTTGCAACTTGCCGAGAAATGCCTTTTTCAGAGTGTCGGGATTGACCATCTCATCGCGCATGACGAGCTGGTTGTGGATTTCGCATATCTTGGTTCTGATGGTATCAAGATAGCGGTTCAGTTCAAGGTCCTTCTTGGTCTTGCCTTTCGACTGACCTTTGGACGCATCCCAGTTGTTGGGAGCTACATACCTGTTGGTATATACCTCCGCACGTTGCCCATTCATCGTTATTCGCAGCAGAATGGGAAATTCGCCCTCTTTGTTGGGGCGGCTTCTCCTGACCATGAAGTTCAGTGAGAAGTAGCTCTCGTTGGATAATTTCATTTGACTTGTGGCTTTAATGGTTAAACTAAAGATACAAATTTTTTTTCGGGTACACAAACTGCACATCCGAAGGACAAATGAAATATCCGGGTTTGCGAGGTGGCAAAACGACCAATTCAACGAATAATGTTGAATTGCCACCTCAAATTGCCACCTTTGCATAACAATTTTTAACTATGTCGGTAGCTAAAAATGGCGGCAACGGTGTTTTAAGGAGGCTTCATCAGCCTGTATCCACTGAAGTTCAGGACTACCCTTTGCCACCTGCAACCACCTTGCGAGGTGGCAGATACCCAATGGCTTTATTCTTCGTATATCTTTGAAAAATAATGAAATAGAACCTTTCGAGGTGGCAAAACAAGGTGCAATTTTTATTGCCACCTTCTTGCACACCCGCAGTTTCAATATTCTGCGCCGATTGGGGATAGGGGTAAAAAGAAAAACCTCTGAAAATCAATGATTTTCAGAGGAATTCGTCGGTCTGATAGACCTTTCTGTGACCCCGGAGAGGCTCGAACTCTCGACCCAATGATTAAGAGTCATTTGCTCTACCAACTGAGCTACGGAGTCATGTATTTCTCAATTGCGATGCAAAGGTAAGCAGTTTTTTTTTAACCGCCAAATTTTGGAGAAAAATTTTATGCATTTTGCGAAAAATCGTGCTAAAAACGGCCTCGGCGACGGCTCTACGCCCTAATACAGTGTCCCGTTATACAAAAAAAGTGAAAAAGATTGTATTATAACATTGTGACGGCTCCCAAATTAATATTAATTTTGTAAACCTAATTTATCACATCGTATATGGACAGTCTTCTTCCATTTGCATTCATCTGCCTGACATCGTTTTTCACTCTTACCAATCCCCTTGGCACGATGCCGGTGTTCCTGTCGATGACCAAAGGCCTCGACAACGATCAGCGCAACCGCATAGTAAAACGCGCAACGCTAATATCATTTATAATCCTGATATGCTTCACATTCTGCGGACAAATACTATTCACACTCTTCGGCATATCGACCAACGGATTCCGCATCGCGGCCGGATTCATAATCCTCAAGATAGGATTTGACATGCTCCAGGCGCAATACTCCAACACCAAGCTGAAGGATGAAGAGGTGAAGGTTTATGCCAACGACATATCCATAACCCCTCTGTCGATTCCAATGCTTTGCGGACCCGGTGCCATTGCCAACGGAATCATGCTGATGGAGGACGCCAACACCATGCCGATGAAGATAACGCTCGTGGCGAGCATAGCATTTATCTACATATTGACCTACATCATCCTGAGGGCTTCCACGAAGCTGGTACCCATCCTCGGCGAAACCGGCAACAACGTGATGATGCGACTCATGGGACTCATACTGATGGTGATAGCCGTTGAGTGCTTCGTGGGCGGATTGAAGCCGATCCTCGTTGACATAATCAAGGCCGGCAACGGGCTGATTTAGCGAAAACTCCCGTAATCAATCACCACCACGAGTAGGATATGCCACGGTCGTAGGTGTCGGTCGACTCGATGCTCTTAAGCTTTTTCACCACCTTCAGCGTCACGGGCAATATAACAATCTCATAGGCGGTCTTCAACAACGCCTGAGCCACGATAAGCGACACGATTTCCCTCCAAGGCAGGATACCGCCAAATGCGAGCGGGAAAAATATTATCGAGTCGGTGCCTTCGCCCCAAAGAGTGCTGACGATGGCTCGCAGTGAAAAGTGACGGCCTCCCGAAGCTACTTTCATCTTGCTCATCACCAACGCATTGACCATCGAGCCACAGAGGAAGGCGACAAACGAGGCCCCGAGTATGCGGGGAACGGTGCCGTAGACCGCCTCCATAGCGTCCTGCGACTGCCACGAATCGGCTCCGGGAAGCAATATGGCAAACTGCAGAAACAGAGTGACAAGAAGATTCATGGCAAATCCAAGCCAGATGACGGTGCGCGCCTTGCGGAAACCGTACACCTCGACTATGCAGTCATTGATGATATAACTCAACGGAAAGACAACCATGCCGGCCGTGATTGTGGCAAATCCGATGTCGACAGTCTTTATCTCTATCAGGTTGGAAACTATAAGGCACACACAGAATAGCACAGTGAGCACCAAAAAAGGCAATGTAAATCGGGGAACTGATTGATTCATGATTCTTGTTTTTTACGAGGTAGCAAGCACTCGGTGAGTTTAACGACTACAAAATTACAACAAATTTTGCAGCCGTCACACTCCACGTGACGCAATAGCGAAATAATTATGAATTATTATCTATTGGGCAACCGATAACATCCCATGCAACGCCGACGCGCGCCGTCACGCGGGCGGGAGGGTGCGTCATTTGTCATTGGACAGAATCGACTGCAGCTCCTTGTCGGTAGCTGTAAGTCGGCTGCGGCATTCAGCCAGCAGCTCCGTGGCTCGGCGTGTGTAGGCGGCCAGGAGGTCTATGTCGAGCGCATCGCTCTGCATCTGTCGCAGTATATCCTCAAGCTCACTCACAGCCTTGTTATAGCTAAGCTCCTTTACGGGGATGAATTCAGGTGTATTTGACATCGTCGTATTGCGTTATTGTTTTATTGAAACCATCACTCCCTCGGCCAGTGTCGTTTCAAGCCTTGCCCCCGCCGGGATGTCGGCTTCATTTGTCACGGCATGACCGTTGAAGCGTGTTATTGAATAGCCTCGTTTTAGTGTCGACATAGGCGACAGCGCGTCGAGAAGTCGGTTCATCGCGTCAAGTCGGGTCGAACGACGCTCTATGGCATTGGCCGTCGTCAGCTTGAGTGTCGACTCCAAAGCCTCAAGGCGCGACAGCTGCGGGATGATGCGCTTCGACGCCACCGACTGCAACGCCATCGCGTAACGCGCCATCTTATTGTGGGAGCGTTCAAGCATTCCACGGGCAACCGAGGGAATGGCACCCTCCATCTGGCCGAGCTGAATCTTGCATCCTGCCAGACGCTCCCTGACGACATGCACTATGTCGTTGCCAAGACGGTCAAGGCGATCAAGCGCCATGGCTCCCTGCTCGATAAGCCACTCGGCCGCAGCCGTGGGGGTCTTAACGCGTATGTTGGCCACATAGTCCAATATCGTCACATCGCGCTCATGACCAATTCCCACAATCACCGGAAGCGGAAACTGGGCCACAGCCGAAGCAAGGTCATAGTTCTCAAATCCCATCAAGTCGCTTGTGGCACCACCGCCGCGAATTATCACCACGCCATCCCATTGATCCTGCTCGACAGCGATAAGACCAAGGGCGGCAATGACGCTCTGAGCCGTGCGCTCGCCCTGCATTATGGCCGGGAACAACCGGGTCGTGAAGCGAAGGCCAAGCTGATTGCCATTGAGCTGATTCATGAAATCGCCATAACCGGCAGCGCCCTCGGCCGACACGATCGCAATGCGCAGCGGGGGCTCATTCCAGCAAAGGCTACGGTTCATGTCGAGGATTCCCTCGGCCTTCAGCCTGGCAAGCATCTCCTTGCGTCGGCGCAAAAGGTCGCCCATGGTGTACTCAGGATTTACGGCATTGATGACCAGCGACATCCCATAGACGGGATGCATCGAAACCGACGCCCTCACCATAACCTTAAGCCCGGTGGCAAAATCCTGACCAGTGGCAATGTAGAAGTCGGAGCGCAATCGCGAAAACACGTTGGCCCAGATGGCTGCACGGGCCTTTGCCACAGTAGCTCCCGTGTCGGGGTCCTTCTGCAGCAGCTCCATGTAACAGTGTCCTCCGCGCACGGCGACATCGCTCAATTCAGCAGTGACCCACACATTCTGGGTCGATGAATTGGTAACGAGCTCGGCTATGCGCCGATTAAGCTGATAGAGGGTCAACGCTTCCACTTGCTGCGACTTGATCACTTCTGCTTAACCATGCGGCTTCCGTTCCACTTGTAGACAAGCTGATCGCGAAGCAGCGGAGCCACCATCGAATATATGTCCTCCGAGAGGAATTGCTTGAGATTATTGGTCAGCGTAAGCGTCGAGGTTGCCGGATCGTAGGAGTAGGATGCCAGCATGAACGGCACCATATTGGCAACCTCGTCGGGAGTCTTGCGGCCGGCATCGGTGAGCCAGTCGGTCATCGAAGGGGCTTCAAACCTCGACTTGGTGTCATATTGCTGCCACGATGGAGAGTAGAATGTTATGCGGCTGTCGGGAGCCGGAGTGGCTACAGTCGAAATGAGCGCTATGCAGCCTTCGTTGCTCTTATCGGGAAGAATCGACAGCTGATAGCTCGAAGCATCGGTCATGGCTATCTTTATGTCATTGTCGGTCAACTCGGTAACACGCGAGCGGCCCTGCAATGAGTTCTGAGTGGCAGTCGATGACCCGCTGTTGAAGTAGTCGACCATGTCGAGGCGTGCGTTCTTGTCAAGTAACGGGAACACCGACATGGGCGCATTGGTGAAAGCGTCGACCGACTTAAGCTGAGCCATTGCCGAAGGCGTTACCGCAATCATGGCGACCACGCCTATAAAAAATTGTTTTAAGATATTCATAATCAATGAGTGAGAGATTATTATTTCTTGTGTGAGCCTTTTCGCCCCTTCTTATTTATGAACTTGTCAAAGTTGCCGTTGGCCTGCTTGCCCGAGCCTGCCGATGCCGCCTCACGCTTGCGACGAGTGGCTGCACGCGAATAGTCCTTTTCGGGATCGGCAATCTCGGCATAGAGCTTATGACCCACAAAGTCGATGTGGTTCAAAGCCTCGACCACCCTGCGGGCATCGTTCTTCTTGACATCAAACAGCGAGTAACCGGGCATCAGGTCGATTCGTCCCACATCGATGCGCGGTCCGGGCACCGAATGGTTGAGTATGTCGATGAGATTTCCGGCATAGAATCCGTCGCTCTTTCCGGCGTTGACATATATTCGGGCCATGCCACGGTCGGCCGTGCGGCGATCCTTCTCCTCGGCGGTGCGGGGCTTTGACAACTCCTTGCGCTCCTTCTTTGACGGCTTTTCATCGATATAGTCAATTGCAGGAGCGTCCTTGTAATATTCAAGAAGACGGTTGAACTCCAGCGAAACGACGCGCTTCAGCAAGTCCTCCTGCGACAGCCATCCGAGCTTACGGCTCACTCCGGGCAGATATTTTGCAATTTCATCATCGTCAACCTTCACGCGCTCAAGCCTGTCGGCGAGATTGTAAAGCTGCTTCTCGATGATGTGGGCAGGTGTGGGCACCTCCTTGCGCTCAAAAGTCTTTCCGATGCGCTTCTCAATCTCACGCAACTTGTTGCGCTCGCGAGAGTGGATAATGGCGATTGACACACCCGTTTTGCCGGCTCGGCCCGTACGGCCCGAGCGATGGGTGTAGGTGGCAATGTCGTCGGGCAAGCCGTAGTTTATGACATGGGTGAGGTTGCTCACATCAAGGCCGCGCGCCGCAACATCGGTGGCAACAAGGAGCTTCAGCACGTGGTCTCGGAATTTCTTCATCACAACATCGCGCTGGGTCTGCGACAACTCACCGTGCAGCGAGTCGGCGTTATATCCGTCCTGAATCAGCCAGTCGGCCACCTCCTGGGTTTCCTTGCGGGTACGGCAGAATACGATTCCGTATATGTTGGGATTGTCGTCGGCTATACGCTTAAGCGCGAGATACTTGTCGCGGGCATTCACCATGTAGTAGACATGCTTTACGTTCTCGGCGCCTTCGTTCTTGGTGCCTATCACAAACTCCTGGGGGTTGTGCATGTACTTGGCCGCGATTTTAGCAATCTCCTGCGGCATTGTAGCCGAGAAGAGGAGCATCTTGCGGTTTTCGGGCACATGGCTCAGGATGTCGTTTATGTCGTCGACAAAGCCCATGTTGAGCATCTCGTCGGCCTCGTCAAGAATCACGGTGTGCACATCGTCGAGCTTCACCACGCCACGGTTTATGAGGTCGATGAGTCGGCCCGGCGTAGCCACTATCACGTGCACTCCACGCTTAAGGCTGCGTATCTGGCTCTCGATGCTTGAGCCGCCGTAGACGGGAAGCACCTCAAGACGGGGGATGTATTTGGAAAAGTCGGCCAGGTCACTGCCTATCTGCAGGCACAGCTCGCGTGTGGGAGCTATGATCAGCGCCTGGGGCACATTGTGCGATATGTCGATGCGCTGGAGCACCGGCAGTCCGAAAGCTGCGGTTTTTCCCGTTCCGGTCTGCGCAAGCGCAACCACATCGCCATCCTCATTCAGCAGGTGGGGAATCACTTTCTCCTGCACCGGCATTGGATTCTCAAATCCGAGCTCCTCGATGGCTTTGCGCAAGTCGTCACGTACGCCCAATTCTTCAAATGTCTTCATTGTTCAGTTCTCTTAAATTACAGTAAACGCGTTATGTAGGAATGTTCATGTCACGCTATTTCTCGCGCATGAATATGTTAATGGGCGTACCGCTGAAGTCCCACTTCTCCCTTATCTTATTCTCAAGATAGCGCCGATAGGGATCCTTGACCCATTGCGGAAGATTGCAGAAGAATACAAATGTGGGAATCACCGAATCCTTCAGCATTGTAACATACTTGATTTTGATATATTTTCCCTTGTTGGCAGGTGGAGGATAAGCGCCTATCACCTCCTGCATGTAGACATTGAGCTGCGAGGTGGGGATGACGCGCTCGCGGTTCTTGTAGACATCGACCGCGGTTTCGATCACCTTGTATATGCGCTGCTTGGTCAGGGCCGAACCGAATATTATCGGGAAATCGGTGAACGGGGCGAAGCGCTGCCTTATGGCATTGGCAAAGAAGTCAATCGCCTTCTGCGACTTGTCCTCGACGAGGTCCCACTTGTTGACACACACCACAAGTCCCTTCTTGTTGCGCTGAATCAGCGAGAAGATGCTCACATCCTGGCTTTCGATGCCTCGAGTGGCGTCAATCATGAGGATGCACACATCCGATGCCTCGATGGCGCGTATGGAGCGTATCACCGAGTAGTACTCGATGTCCTCGTTTACCTTGGTTTTCTTGCGTATTCCGGCGGTGTCGACAAGATAGAAGTCGAAGCCGAACTTGTTGTATCGCGTATATATCGAATCGCGGGTCGTGCCGGCGATATCGGTAACTATATTGCGGTCCTCGCCGATGAACGAATTGATTATCGACGACTTTCCGGCGTTGGGACGGCCAACGATGGCAAAACGCGGTATGCGCTCAAGCTGCTCCTCGGTGTCGTCCTCTTCGGGAAGATCCTTCACCACCTCATCAAGCAAGTCGCCTGTGCCCGAGCCGTTGGAAGCCGACACGGGATATGGTTCTCCGAGGCCGAGCGAATAGAACTCAGGCACATTGTAGAGCCAGTCGTTGGAATCGACCTTGTTGGCAACAAGTATCACCGGCTTCTTGGAGCGTCGCAATATTTCGGCCACATGGTCGTCAAGGTCGGTAACACCATTCATGGCGTCCACGACAAACAATATCACATCGGCCTCCTCGATTGCAAGGTGTACCTGCTTGTTTATCTCGCTTTCAAAGATATCGTCGGAGTTGACCACCCATCCGCCGGTGTCGACAATTGAAAATTCCTTACCGCACCAGTCGACCTTGCCATACTGCCGGTCACGCGTGGTACCGGCGGTGTCGTTTACAATCGCGGTACGAGTCTGTGTAAGGCGGTTGAAAAGGGTTGATTTACCCACATTGGGGCGTCCTACGATAGCTACAAGTCTTCCCATATTAATAATTTTAAAATGCAAATTTAACATTTTTAAGCCACATAACGGCAATGCTCACGCATTTTGTTGCCGTGCAACGACTTAATGTCAAATTATAAACAACGGCGACAGGTGATTGTTTCTCTCCGCCTACTTTAATGCCTCTTCAATGAATTGGACAACCATGCGGTCCGACGGGTCCTTCAGCGCAACGGTGTTGTCGGGAGCGATGACATAGAGCGTAGGCATGGCTCTCAACACGTAAAGTTCCTCGCCCTCAATGGCTCCGTCGGGTGAATAGGAGTTGGTCCACTCGGCCGGCAGAGAGTCCTTGGCACCCTCCCAAACCGATTCGTCGCCATCGGCATACACGGCGATTACCTTCATCTTTCCGTCGGCGACGGCATTTTTCAACGACTGATTTCCTTTCAGGAACTCAATCGTTTCCTCGCAATGCTCGCACTCGGGATCGTAAAAAATCACAAGCCTGTAACTGTGGCCGTCGGCATCGGCATACAGCGTCGACTTGCGGCCCTTGCTGTCGACAAACTCAAAATCGGTGGCCTTGTGTCCCCGACGGTTCTTGGATGCGTCCTCAAGCTGATAGGCATACTTTGAACGACGCGTCTTGTCCATGTAGTCGGAACCGGTTATCGCATCCAGAAACAGGATGTAATACTCCTCATTGAGCATAGGCGACTCGGGGTCGTAGAGGTACTTGTCGGCTATGTCGGCAAGCAGATTGTAGGCCCCCTCGTCGGCCTGCGCCTTACGCAGCAGGTCGCTGACACAGGTTGCCAGCACGGCGTTGTCGGTATAGGGGAACAGGCTCGCGTAGTTGGCAAAGTTCTGCTCCATGAAATCCTGATTGTGGCTGCGTATCGTGTCGCCGAAATCCATAGCGTCCCAAAAATGCGACACTATATAGGCGGCACGCTCCTCGGGGGCCGTCAACGTGGAGGGCACCGAAGGCAAAGGCAGCTCCTCGACAGCCGGAACCGTCGACACCGGCGAGGATTCGGCCTTGACTGCATTTGTAGCATGGCCTCCGTTGGCACACGCCGCAAACACAAACATTACAATCGACATTACGGCTATCAGAAATCTCATAGTTGTATAAATTTAATAGTGAATCCAATTTTTAATGACAGGCGCGAAGCGTCAACTTCCGGTTGCGGCCCGATCAGCGGCGACGGGTGCGTTGCTGCTTGGCGCGGCGCGGTCCCTTCTTGAGCTTGTCGCTGTTGCCCAACGCCTCCTTTGCCGTCACATTATTTCCGACATTGTCATCGGCAGCAGGGCGTCCCTTGTCGTCGACAAGCGCGAAGTCGACCATCTTGCGCTCCACATTGGCACGCGCCACCTGCACTTTCACCTCATCGCCAAGGCGATAACGGGTCTTGGTGCGTCGGCCCACAAGGCAGTAGTTGCGCTCGTCAAAGTCGTAGTAGTCATCGGCCAGGTCACGAATGGGGACAAGACCCTCGCACTTGTTTTCGTTCAGCTCCACATAGAGGCCCCACTCGGTAACACCCGAAATGACGCCGTCGTACATCTCGCCGAGTCGGTCGGCAAGATATTCAACCTGCTTGTACTTTATCGAAGCTCGCTCGGCGTTGGCGGCAAGTTGCTCCATGTCGCTTGAATGCTTGCACTGCTCTTCAAGCTTGGGCTGATTGACACTGCGTCCTCCGTCAAGATACTTCTCAAGCAGGCGGTGAACCATCATGTCGGGATAGCGGCGTATGGGCGATGTGAAGTGGGTGTAGTAGTCAAATCCGAGTCCGTAGTGGCCTATGTTGTCGGTCGAGTAGACGGCTTTCGCCATTGAGCGTATGGCAAGAACCGAAAGCAGATTCTCCTCGCCCTTGCCCTTTATGTCGACAAGCATCTTGTTGATTGACTTGTTGATCTCCTTGGCGGTGCCCGAGGTCTTTATCTTGTATCCGAAGTTGCGGGCTATGGCGGCAAGGTCGACAAGCTTCATGTCGTCGGGTTTGTCATGCACACGGTAGACAAATGCCTTGGGCTTCTTCTTATCCTTGGGCTGGCCTATGCGCTGGGCCACAGTGCGGTTGGCAAGCAGCATGAACTCCTCGATAAGCTTGTTGGAGTCTTTCGACACCTTGAAGAACACATCGACCGGGTGACCGTTTTCGTCAATGTCAAATCGCACCTCCTCGCGGTCAAATTCCACCGAACCGTTTTCGTAACGGCGGCGGCGCAGAATCTTGGCGAGTTTGTCAAGCTCGAGTATCTCCTCGGCATAGTCGCCTGTGCCCGTTTCGATTATCTCCTGAGCCTCCTCATAGGTGAATCGGCGGTTTGACTTGATTACCGTGCGGCAGATCGAGCTCTTTATTACATTTGCGTCACCGTCCATCTCAAACACGCAGGAGAAGGTGAGCTTCTCCTCGTCGGGGCGCAGCGAGCATATTCCGTTACTGAGGTGTTCGGGAAGCATGGGCACCACGCGGTCAACAAGATAGACCGAGGTGGCACGTTTCTGAGCCTCCTTGTCGAGAGCACTCTCGGGACGCACATAATGCGTCACATCGGCAATGTGCACTCCGGCTTCCCAATTTCCGTTGGGCAGTCGGCGCAGCGAAAGCGCGTCGTCAAAGTCCTTTGCGTCACGCGGGTCGATGGTGAATGTGGTCACATCGCGCATGTCGACTCGGCGGGCAATCTCGGCCGGGGTTATGCCGGCGTCGATTTTCTCGGCAGCACGTTCCACCTGCTCGGGATAGTTGTAAGGGAGTCCGAATTCGGCCAATATGGCGTGCATCTCGGCGTTGTTCTCGCCGTTGCGGCCAAGGATGTCAACCACCTCGCCGTGAGGGTTCTTTGCATCGTCGGGCCATTCGGTTATGCGCACAATGGCCTTGTCGCCGGTCTTGCCGCCTTTCAGCTTTCCGCGCGGAATTAAGATGTCGGTTGCCAGGAACTTGGAGTCGGTCGACAGAGTTCCGTAGTGACGCTCGACAGTGAGTGCGCCAATGAACACCTGATCGTTCTTCTCGATAATCTCGAGTACCTTGCACTCGGGCTCCACGCCTTTGCGTCGGGCAGCGACAAGCACCTTAACCTTGTCGCCGTTAAGAGCGTGCATCGAGTTGCGCTCGGCCACAAATATGCCCTCTTCGTCGCCGTCGAGAATCACGGTGTTCTTGCCGTTGCTGCGTCGGGTGAATACTCCGGTAGCCACATTGCCCCGGTTGGGGGCCTTGTATTTACCGGGAGTTACCTCAATCAGCTCGCCGTCAAACTCCAGCTCGGCAAGGCGCATGGCTACAGCTTTCTGTGCCTGTGGGGTGTCGACCCCGAGAGCATGCGACACCTGCTTGTAGTTGAATGTCTTGTTACCCTGATTGTCGATAAAATCATCAATCATCGCGTATAGTTCACGCGTAACTTTGCGTCGGGTGTGCTTTGGTGCTGTAGCCATAATTAATATAGATGAATTTTAGTTAGTGTCCAATGTCAATTTTTACAAATAAGTAACGCTCGACTATGCGTCAATGTTGGCATAGTTGGCGTTCTCCTCAATGAAATCGCGGCGCGGCGGAACATCCTCGCCCATCAGCATTGAGAAAATACGGTCGGCTTCGGCGGCGTCGTTTATCGTCACCTGCTTCAGCAGTCGGTGCTCGCGGGCCATGGTAGTGTCACGCAACTCCTGCGCACTCATCTCACCAAGACCTTTGTATCGCATCACCTTGGTCTTGTCGCCATTGGCGGCGATGAATGCCTGCACCTGCTGATCGGTCCAGCAATACTCCTCGACCTTGCCTCGCGTACACTTGTACAACGGCGGCGTTGCAAGATAGAGATAACCGTTCTCTATCACGGGGCGCATGCGGCGGAAGAAGAATGTCATGAGCAGTGTGGCGATGTGGCTTCCGTCGACATCGGCATCGGTCATGATTATAATCTTGTGGTAGGCCAGCTTTTCAAGATTCACGGCCTTGGAATCCTCCTCGGTGCCTATGGTGACGCGCATGGCGCGGAACAGGCTGGTGATTTCCTTGTTGTCGAATATCTTGTGGTCCATAGCCTTTTCGACATTCAGGATCTTACCGCGCAAGGGCAGGATGGCCTGATAGGTGCGGTCGCGGCCCTGCTTGGCTGTACCGCCTGCCGAATCTCCCTCGACGATGAAGAGTTCGCAATCCTCGGCTGTGCGCGACGAGCAGTCGGCGAGCTTACCGGGAAGGCCTCCGCCACAAAGCGGCGACTTGCGCTGCACGTTCTTTCGTGCGTTATAGGCGGCGTGACGGGCGGTGGCTGCAAGTATCACCTTGTCGACAATCAGCTTGGCCTGACGGGGATGCTCCTCGAGATAGATGCGCAGTGCATCGCTCACGGCGGTCTGTACGGCTCCTATCACCTCGTTGTTGCCGAGCTTGGTCTTGGTCTGGCCCTCAAACTGGGGCTCCATCACCTTTACCGACACTACGGCTGTAAGGCCCTCGCGGAAGTCATCGCTTGAGATGTCGATTTTAACCTTGTCGAGCATCTTGCTGTCCTCGGCATACTTCTTGAGGGTCGAAGTGAGTCCGCGACGGAATCCGGTCAAGTGGGTGCCGCCCTCTATGGTGTTGATGTTGTTGACAAATGAATATACATTTTCGTTGTAGGTGGTGTTGTAGGTCAATGCCACCTCTACGGGGATGCCCTGACGCTCGGTTGTGAGGTGTATGACATCATTTATCAGCGACTCCTTGCTTGAATCGATGTACTGTACAAACTCCTCAAGACCGGTTTCGCTGTAGAATACCTCCTTCTTGTACTCGCCGTTTTCGTCGACCTGACGCTTGTCGGTAAGAGTCAGCGTGATGCCGGCGTTAAGGAAGGCGAGGTCGCGAAGACGATTGGCCAGGGTGTTGTAGTCATAGACCGTAACGGTGAATATGCTGTCGTCGGGCTTGAATGTTATGCTTGTACCGGTGTGGGTGCTGTCGCCGATTATCTTCAGCTCGGTGATGGGCTTTCCGCATGAATACTCCTGCATGTATGCCTTTCCGTCGCGATGCACCTCGGCGCGCAGATAGGTCGAGAGTGCGTTAACGCAGCTCACGCCCACGCCGTGCAGACCGCCCGAAACCTTATAGGAACCTTTGTCAAACTTACCTCCCGCATGAAGCACGGTGAGCACGACCTCAAGAGCGCTCTTGTGCTCCTTCTCGTGCATGTCGACGGGTATGCCTCGACCGTTATCGATAACCGTTATTGAATTATCTTCGTTGATTGTGACGTCAATGTGTGTGGCATAACCTGCAAGAGCCTCGTCAATTGAATTGTCCACGACCTCGTACACCAAATGATGCAGACCCTTAACGCTGATATCTCCGATGTACATCGCCGGGCGCTTACGCACAGCCTCAAGACCTTCAAGGACCTGGATGCTACTTGCACCGTACTCTTCTCTTTGTTCTGACATAAATTTATTATTGTAGATTTTATTTCTTGAATTACAATATTTTACGCAAACGCTGAATGCGTAGTCAAACGCCCTAAAAGGGCAAACAAAATTACAAAAAAAACGCGTTATATACAAATCTTTTTTACACCCGCAATTAAGCGTCACAAAGGGCCTCCAACTGTTAAAATAAGTAAAATTAGACAGATTCACGGCCGTTTTCTTGCATCGTAAAAAAATAGTGAGTATCTTTGCATCGCTTTTCAGAAATCGGGGTGTAGCTCAGTTGGTTAGAGTACGCGTCTGGGGGGCGTGAGGTCGCTAGTTCGAGTCTAGTCACCCCGACAATAAGCAAGCGAGGGCGTCAGAATCAATTCTGACGCCCTCATTCTTTATACCCGCCGCCCAACACAGCCCCGCCCACGGGCAGTGCCCGCCGGCCGCTATCGGCCGTTGTTAAGAAGGCGGGCGATCTCCGTCATGAGGTGGTCGGCGTCAATGGGCTTGGAAATGTATCCGTTGAAGCCGCTATCCATTATTCGCAGGCGGTCGGCCTGGAATGCATAGGCCGTTACGGCGATTATCGGCACATCGGTGTTGCTGCACCGTATAATGGATGTAGCTTCATATCCGTCCATATCGGGCATGCTTATATCCATCAGCACAAGATGCGGATTGTATTCAGCGAAAAGCTCTACGGCCTCATTGCCGTTATGTGCATGGATGAGGTTGTACTCATCCTCAAGTATCGATGACACAAGGAAGTAGTTGCTGTCGTTATCCTCGGCGACAAGGATTGTGGGCCTACTTGCGTCGAGCGGCTTCTCGAAAACGGGCGTGGGCGTGACATCACGCTGCTCAGCCTCCTCATTGTCATCTTCATCAGCCTCGACAGGAAGCGTGAACCAGAATTGAGAGCCTTTTCCCTCTCCGTCCGACTCCACCCCTATTTCTCCGTGCAGCGACTCGACAATGTCCTTGCAGAGGGCGAGCCCGTGCCTGTTGCCGTCGGTCGGGTCAAACAGCGTCATCTGCCTTTCGGCCGATATTCCCGCGCCGGTATCCCTTACAAAGAAACATACCGCATCAGGCAGCATCTCGTAGCCAAATGTTATGCTGCCCCGCGAGGTAAACTTGCAGGCATTGTCGAGAAGATTGAACATGACCTGCGACAGCAGTTCGGGGTCGGTGTTGACTTTACACTTCATGGCTCCGAGCACGTGATTCAGAATTGTGCGCGAAGGCACACTCTTGCCAGCCGCGCCGGCAATCGACATTATGAACTCGTTCACATCGACCTCCACTTTAGCCGGCTTTGAATCAAATTCAAATGACATAATTGTATTGTGCTTTATATACGTTTTGGTTGCTAATTTACTTCTCTAAAATAGATTTCATTTATTTCCGACATTGCCGAAACCTGCTTGTTGGGAATCGTGAACCAGAAAATCGAGCCTCGGTTATGTCCGGCCGACTTCACCCCGATGCTGCCTCCGAGCATCTCGACGATGCTCTTGCTTATCGACAGTCCGAGTCCGGTGCCGGGAATGAAGTTGTTGAGCTTGGTGAAGCGCGAGAAGAGCCGCTCGGCATCCTGGTCGGGAATGCCTATTCCGGTGTCACGCACATAGAAATATATCTCATCGTCACGCAGTTCATATCCGAATGTTATGCTACCCTTGGTGGTGAACTTCGCCGCATTGTTAAGCAGATTCATCAGCACCTGATTAAGACGGTCGGGGTCGGTGTCGATTATGCAGTCGGGAGCTCCGAGCACATAGTTCAGCATCACATCGTTGCTGAGCTTGATACGCATTGTGCTGTCGACCTCCTGTATCAGATGATTCAGGTCGGTGGGACGGAAGTTGAAGTCGAGAGTGTTGGACTCAACCTTGGCCATATCCAGCACATCGCCAATAAGCTTGAGAAGCAGCTGATTGTTCTTGTTTATAATGTTGATAAACCGCTGCTTCTTGTCGACATCGACAGTCTTGGCGAGCAAGTTGGAGAATCCCACAATGGCATTCAGCGGCGTGCGTATCTCGTGGCTCATGTTGGCAAGGAAGGCCATCTTCAGCTTGTCGGCCTCGGCAGCCCTTTCACGCGCCGCAATAAGCATCTCCTCCTGGCGTTTGCGCTCGGTAATCAGCAGCATCGACCCTATCAGCACCGTGGGCATTCCGTTGTCGTCGCGCTCGGTCACGGCGGCACACACCTCAATCCACTCAACCATGTCACACTTCGGCTTCCTGCGTATAAAGCGATACTCCATCTTGATATACTCCAACCGACCTTCGACAAAGCGGCGATAGACATCGCACACGCGCTCCATGTCGTCGGGATGTATGCAACTCAGATAATCCTCCTCGTTTATCACTCTAACATCCTCGGCCATGGCCGTAACGTTGTAGTGGCTTCGGCGAAGCATTCTCATGGCCTCGCACATGATTTTGTGCTTGCGTATGTCCCAGCGCCAAGGTATTATGTGGGCTACGTTCATCGTCACATCGAGCTTGTGGGCAAATTCCCGCAGATCACGCTCGGCGTTGCATTTTTCGGTTATGTCGACGGCAAACACGTTTACATCATCCACCACCTTGTTGACTTCGCTGCCTATGCTTATCAGAAACTCGTAGGTGGCATCGGTATAGGGGAAATTGTAGGAAAAGCGCACTGATCGGCGGCGGTGCAGAAGCCGATCCACAATCTTGGCGATGAAGTCAGCGTCAAAGAGCTTGTCGGGCTTTCCCGGCAAAGCGTTCTTCTTCAGCAGCTCCCTGAACATAGCGTTGCCGCCGTGATATTCGATGTCGACGACATTGCCGTCATTGCCACGCACTACCTTTGCCTGCGAAAATCCCACCGGCATGTTGTTGAGCAGTCGCTCGTGAGCGCGCAACATCGCAATCCTGCGGTTCTGGAACATAACCCTCGCCACGATCACGGCCATAATCGCCAGCAGCACGATTCCGCCCGCGATTATGTAGGTGTGATATAACTCCCATGCGCTCTTGGGGCGATTCATGAACACGGTGCCGGGCTGACACGAGCTTTCGGGAATGCCGTCACGCATCAGGTGGTTGTAGTTGACAATCGGATAGGAGTCGGCCACCTTCCTGAACGGCACCTTTCTCATGTCCTTGCCCGATATAAGGTCAAGCAGTCCGGCATGAATCTTCTTCTGCATCTCGTCGGGCGACGGGAAATATCCGCCCGTTATTCCGTAGTTGAGATAGGCGGCACGCAGTCCGAACACCGGTCGGTGGGCACCCGATATCATCCTCGCTTCTCCGGCAATCAGCTGCGGATGTCCGTGCACGGTCATTCGTTCAAAGAACCATGTCGACAACAACATTCCTATGTTATGGTCGGTATTGTTGAGATACTGCTGCAAGGCGCGGCTGTTCTCCTCGTTGGCCACGAGCCATTCATAGTCCATGTCGGGGTACTCCTTCGACAGGTATTCACGCAGCTGTTGATTCAGTTGCCTGTTCTGGTAGAGTGCATCGGCCACAAATACAAGCTTGTTCATGTCGGGGAACATATAGGCCATCATGTCGACCGTTTCCTTGTAAAGATTGGGGGTCACCACTATCGAGAAGTTGTAGTCGTCGTGAATCGACTCAAGCGGATAGAGCCGGTCGGGATTCATCTCCTCATTCTCATCGATGTAGGTGTAGTAGTAGTCGCGCATTCCGTATTGCTCCGACTGGACCACAAGCAACATGGGCACATCGCCCCATCGCTCGACTATGCTGTCGCGCAGCGTGAACGCAAAGTCGCCCACAAGCACCAGGTAGTCGGGCTTACGGTCGACAAAACGGTCGAATATGCCTCGCGACATATTGTCGAAGTCCTTGTCGTTATGAATCAGGGTGCTGTTGAGATGCACCACCTCCACGGCCTGAAAGCCGTCGCGATTGGACACCTCACGCATTATAGGATTTATAATTTCCTGCGCCCATGGCGCACCTTCATTATAGGAATTAAGGATAAGCAGCCGTTTGCCTTCAAGCGCGAATAACTGAAGCGACAACAGACACATTCCTATCAACAATACAATTTTTTTAATCATAATGTGAGTCCATGAATATTTAGCGGTTTAAAAATCGGCGACCAGCCATAAATGCAATAATTCGGGACACCTGATTACAAATTACAACCCGTATCGCCACATTCACCAAGTACAAAGATATGTATTTTTTCGTCTTGCAATTTTCAAATCACAAAAAATCTTAGACCCCGTCCTCAATATTTATTAACACTGGGGTCGCAGACCTTCGAGTGATTTTTGTCTTGTGATGAAGGAGCGTAGCCGTAGCTACGTGACTGAAGAGCAAGGCAAAAAGCGCCGAAGATATGCGATGCATAGGTAACTTCCAAGCACCGACGCAATAAATGTTTCGATAAATCAGTTATATATCTAAGAATTTAGTAGATGACAAAATTTAAATTTATGCTGTTAAACATTTAATTTTCAAGTGATTAAATTTGCAAAAGTCCCTGAAATTTAGTAATTTAAAGGAAAAGTTTGGCGACTTTTCTCCATGAAAACTACTAATTCCAAGTACTTGGTCAAAGTTAACCAAATCCTCCCGATTATGCAAGAGCACTTTGGACAAAGTATGAATCTGGCACGCATAAAACTTATGCCGCTGCTGCTCCACGCACTCTGTGTTGTGCAGACTGTCAGCCTCCACAAACTGGCTGACGCGATGCCTACGGCTGTCGACAAGGATTCCAACCTCAGACGGCTCCAAAGATTCTTTGCCAAGTATGTTCTTGACCTTGACATCATAGCGCGTATGATTTTCTCGCTGCTTCCTGTCAAGACCGGTCTTGTGCTCAGCATGGATCGCACCAACTGGAAGTTCGGAGAGTTCAATATCAATATTCTTATGTTGGGCATCACCTATAAAGGGATTGCCTTCCCCTTGATATTCAGTCTTCTCCCTAAACGTGGCAACTCCAACTGGAACGAACGCAGGAAGATTATGGAACGTTTTATCCGTCTTTTCGGAGCGGAATGCATCGACTGTCTTGTGGCAGACCGCGAGTTCATCGGAAAGGAATGGACAGGGTGGCTCAACAGCCGTCGCATACGGTATTACATCCGGATACGTCAGAACTTCTGGATTGTCAAGCCATCCACCGGTGAGAGAATCCGCGCCTGGTGGCTGTTCAATGATCTGAAGGTCGGTCAGGAGAAATTCTTCCATAAGCTTTTTCTTCACAAAGGCGAGTATGTCTATCTTGCCGGCAGCCTAATCAAAAACTCCGATGGAGTTCCGGAATTGCAGATTCTCATATGCTTCAACCGGCCCGAGGGCGCGATTTTGACATACAAAAAGCGTTGGGAGATAGAAACGGCCTTCAGAGCCATGAAATCTTCCGGCTTCAACATCGAGGACACCCATATGCGTGATATGGAGCGCATCGCGAGACTTGTCGCGATGGTCTGCATGGCTCTCGTATGGGCATATCTCGTTGGTGAACATAAAGATATAAATATTAAACCGATAAGGATTCTGAGACATGGAAGAAAGGCAAAGTCGCTTGTCAAGTATGGTTTGGAGGAAATTGCGACCATACTTCTGCGTCCTGCTTATACTCCTAAATTCGATGTTTTCAAATTTTTGTCATGTAATTAAAATAATTTTATAGATTTCGTTTAGCGAATCATATTTACATCACTCCACCTCAAACAAAATTCTTCGATAAGCAGTCAGTGCAGGTGTTCCGTTATCAGTGACTTCGAGTATGACATGGAAGTTCTTTCCTGAAGCATCCCGAGGCACTTCAATCTTGCATACAGGTTGTGTTTCTTCATGTATTGTCACATTACCACGATAAGTCCCGGGCTCAGGATATATCGCCCATTTATATGAGATTGAATCTCCATCGGGGTCTTCCGATTTCTGCGCATCAAGTTTTACGTCATCACCTGCTTTTACTGTTCTATACATACATTTTAGAGATTTATCTCCGTTTACCACTGCTACAGGATGGTGATTGACGGTTGAAAAGTCAGCAGTGGTAGACCATAGCATTCGTGCTGCAAAATTGTTCCATATATGACCACGCCATCGGTTTATGGCATTGCAACCTTCGGGAGAGCTTCCTGTCATGTAGTAATCATCATACTGTTTTTCAGTCTTTCCGCTCTTTTCGATAAATGACATTCCTCGTATATTACTCTGCTTTTTAACGTCGAAACGTCCTCCCCAACCTCCATAATCGACATGTTCAGGAACATTAAGCCCGTTTGCATATACATAGAAGAATGATGGAGAATCCCCCTCGGTAGCCCATATCCTATTTGGATAATGAGAACCGAGACTTCCTCTGTTTTGGACGTTTTCTCTGGTCCACTCGTCAGAGGGTCCCCATCCGTACACTTCCACATTTCTGATGTATGTAAGGTTCGGGGAATTCTTTGCAATCCATGCACCTGCATCGTCCTGTCCCAGAACATCGTAGATTCGTATTTTATTTATAAACCTACTTAATTCTTCTTCGCTTCGCGTGTTCTTAACCTTGTACAATGCCTGAGCCACGGTGTTCATTCCGCCCCATGCCGCAATCCAGACCGGACGACCGTCTTCTTCATTGTCAACGGTGGAAATAATCAGCTCAGACCCCGGAGAATCCATATAGTCACCAACCCCCGACATGTTGGAGTGCTTTTGTCCGGTCACCGTGACTGATTTAAGATAATCTGCGTCAGGGAATCCGGCTGAGTGACAAGCCAAATTTGGTCTGACTTCTTCATACCAGGATAATACTTCCCGTATCTTATCGGACTTGTCAGGGTCATCCATCCACACCTGAGAGCTTATGATGCCCTCAATATCAATTCGGTCAGAACATACGAGCAGATGGATCATCGACTGTGTGTCATCTGGGTCGGTACCTCCGAGATCGGTAGTTACTATCAACCGTTGCTTATCACTTTGTGATAAAGGCTTGATTCCTTTAGCCACAATTGATTTAAAAGGAATCGCCACTGCACATAACAGGAGCGATGCGATTGCAAGACTTTTCATATGTCATGTTTTTAGTAGATGACAAAAATTAATTTTTGTCAGTTATATGATTGATTTTTTTAATTAGTTATTACTTGTAAAAGTCCCTGAAAATTAGTAACTTTAAAGAAAAGTTTGACCGCTTTTTCCATGAAAGTTACGACAACTATCAGGGACAATTGTAAAGTTAATCAAATCGTCCCGATTATGCAAGAGCATCTTGGCTCGGTAATGAATCTTGCCCGCATAAAATTGCTTGCGTTTGTTCTTCAGGCACTTTGCGTTGTGCAGACAGTCAGTCTCCACAAGATAGCATCTGCAATGCCTACGTGTGTGGAGCGTGATTCCAACCTGCACCGTCTGCAAAGGTTCCTTGCCGGATATGCCCTCAACCTTGACCTTATCGCCAAAGTGATATTTGCTCTTCTGCCCGTCAAGACAGGACTGGTCCTGAGTCTTGACCGCACCAACTGGAAATTCGGTGAGGTCAACATCAATATCCTTATGCTTGGTGTCACTTACAAGGGTGTTGCCTTTCCTCTGCTCTTTACCATGCTCGACAAACGCGGCAATTCCAATTGGAAAGAACGGACGCGGCTGATTGATAGATTTATACGGTTGTTCGGAGCCGAGTGTATCGACTCTCTTGTTGCCGACCGCGAGTTTGTCGGCAAGGAATGGGTCGAATATCTCAACAACAGACGCATCCGATACTATCTGCGGATTAAACAGAATTTTTGGTTGCGCAATCCCAAATCCTGCCAGGATGTCAGGGCGTGGCATCTGTTTCACGGTCTTAAGCTCGGCCAGGAACGTGTCTACGACAAGCTGTTTCTCCTCAAAGGGGAATATGTCTATATTTCCGGAGCCTTGCTGAAAAACTCCGATGGCGTGCCTGAACTGCAAATTCTGATTTGTTATAACCGCCCCGAAGAGGCCGTTGCCACTTACAAACAACGATGGCAGATTGAGACATGCTTCAGAGCTATGAAATCCTCCGGCTTCAACATCGAGGACACCCACCTGCGCGACATTGACCGCATCGCTCGTCTTACGGCGATGGTCTGTATTGCATTGGCGTGGGCGTATCTTGTTGGTGAACATAAGGATATCAATGTAAAAGCTATCAGAATATTGAAACACGGCAAGAGAGCCAAATCACTAATCAAGTATGGTCTGGAAGTAATCGCAAACGTTCTTCTAAGACGGCTCTACAAGCCGAAATTCGATGTGTTCAAATTTTTGTCATACTTATATCTAAGAAATATACTAACAGTTTGAAAGAGTATTTCTCTTGTTCCCATGGAAGAAGTTTCAACCACCACGACCAATCGTCAAGCATCTGCGTCCGCTTATTTCGGTCACAATGCAACCGCATTGCTCCCTCAATGCGCTAACACATCTGCATAACGCTTGACCGCCCCAGTATTAATAAATATTGGGGTACGGGGTCTTAACTTTGTCAAACCGAACAACATAATATCCCCATGAAAATATATTTATTACTGGCGGCGTTACTTGCCGCAATAAGCGCCGACGGCAACTGACACTGTTAATAAAGCATAATAATGGATTGGGAAGCACACCGATGCTTTCCCGTATATGTTACTTTAAGATAGAAGTAACCTATTAATATCAATATTATTATGACCGACCGATTAAGTTATGAAGAGAAGAAAGAACTGCCCGATGAGGTGTTCGGACTTCCTGAAAGGCGTGAATATCCAATGCCCGATGCGGCACACGTGCGCGCAGCCGAAGCCTATTTCCGTTATTGTCCCGATGACCTGAAGCCGAAGCTTGCACGCGCCATCATGGCCCGTGCCCGTGAATTTGGAGTCGATGTTGAAAGCCCTACAGTAAAATCATACGCCGGCATGTAACACTCTAACGATATGGAATCATAGCATATTAATGATTCCATATCAATGCTGGTAGGCGCCGAGGTCGGATGTTGAGCCTCGCTCGCGGCCGTAGAAATCGCGCACGGCCTCGGGCAAAGTAAGTGATGCATCGGCCGCTCCCTCGGCAGGAGAGCCGGGGCCGACGCGATAGTCGAAGATATAGCGGTCGGTGTCGGTAATGAACATGGGGTCGGAGTTCCATATCATGTCGATGAATGTGTCGTCGTCACTGCCGTCAGCTCCCACAAGACAACGCCGTAGCGTGATATCACCCGAGTCGGGTGACTTAGTGTTCATCATCGGGCCGTTGCCGTAGATGATGGAGTTGGTTATGTGGCATGACACTCCGTCATCTTTCAGCTCAAGCAGAGCGCCCGTCACGGGAGCAAAAAGGTAGCTGTTGGCGACAGTGCAGTGATTCATCGTCAATCGGGCGCGGCCGTCGAGCGTCACAACGCCGCCGGGCGCGTCGGCAAATTCACATCCCACAGCCTTGACTTCGGCATCGGTAACGGAGATGACGCTTTCACGCGAGTTGCGCACGACACAATTAAGCATCGAGATCTCACCGCCCGTCACGGCAATGCCCGACGAGGTGTTGCGCACAACAGTGTGCGACAACCGGCTCCCGGTGCCTGCGAAAGTGACACCGCTCCACTGTCCCGGCACAATGTCGTAGGGGATGCGTCCCACCATCGTTCCGTTACGGTCGCCACACATCACAACCGGCTTTTCGGGAGTTCCGTCGGCGACAACGGCACCCTCGACATTGAGTGATGCCTTGTCGTGGAAGTAGAGTGTAGTGCCCTCGGCGAGATTCAATGTCACGCCTGAAGCAACCGTCACATCACCCATGACATGATAAGCACCCGACCAAAGGGCATCGGCCGACAGCACCGAAGCCGGAACGACAGTCACATCGATGCACTCGGCACTCAGCACCACCGTGGAGCGACCGCCGTTGACCTCGAAGTCGAGGAGCGACTTAACAGTCAGCTTGCCGTCATGTCCCACAGGAGGGAACTGCGCGTCGACAAACACATAGATGGAGTCGTGCGGCCTTATGGCGACATCAGCAAACTCCTTGCCGGCAACGCCGTCGACATTCAGCCTGTAGGCTTCATTGCCGTCACGTAACGCAATGCGGCTTATGAGCAAATTGCGGTCGTGACGATTGTAAACCCTGAAGCTGTGGACGGATGTGATCTCGCCCGAGAATGCGAGTCCAAGGTTGAGGGTGTCGACCGAAAACTCGGGACGGGCCGATGAATCATCGGTGAATCCATCCTCGATGCAACCGCTCGCAACGGCAAGAAGCACAATTATAAGGAATATGTTGAGAAAACGATTTATCATAGTGTAAGCGTCTACATAAATCCAACGTTACTCAACGCCCAATATTGCTTATTCGACATGGGGAGATTGCGGATATGAACTATTTTTCGTAATATTGTGACGACAAAAGCCCAACGATGCATATACAACGACTCGATTCCGACAGCTACAGGCGAGCATTCCCACATCCGGGACACATCTACAATTCAGTCCAATTTTCGGAGCTGAACCGCAGCAAGTGTGACGATGTGCTATACCTTGCGTTATATGACGGAGGAAGATTGCGCTGCGGCATGATTGCGGGCGAGCGTGACGGAGCTATCATGTCACCGTGGTCGGCCCCGTTCGGCGGATTGACGGTCAACCGCCGGCAGTCGTTCCGATGCATCGACAACGCAGTCAAGTCGCTTTGCTCATTCACGAAATCGACGGGGCGGTCGCTTGTCGTGACGCTGCCCCCCGAATGTTACGGCGACAACGCCGCCATAAAATGCGCCTACTCGTTAATGTTGACACCCGGCATCGAGATAACGCCCCACCTCAACTATGCGGCCGACCTGACGCGTCACCTCGACCCCATAGACCTGATGTCGCCCAAATCGCGGTGGAGCATAGGTAGAGCGTTGATGTCACACTACACTATCACCAGGCAACCCGCAACCGAGAGCGAAATAACGCGCAACTACAACCTGATACTTGCCAATCACAACGCAAAAGGGCGAGAGCTGCGAATGTCGCTGCACGACTTCATCGCGACCGCACCGGTGACCAACAGCGACTTCTTTATAATGACTTTTGACGGAATCGACATAGCCGCCGCCCAGCTGCATCACGCAGCACCGGGAATCGTGCAGCTTATCAACTGGGGCGACCTGCCCCTGCACCATCATCCGGGAGCCATGAATCTTCTCGCGCTCCACATTATGCGTCACTACAAGGCCGAGGGAGCGAGGATGCTCGACTTCGGGCCTGTCGACAGCTGCGACGGAGTAAACGAAGGCCTAAGTAAATTCAAGGAGAGCCTGGGATGCACTCCGTCATTGAAGTACACATTCAGGCTCTCCTAAAAAGTCGTATATGTGCCGTGACCTGAGCGTCACTGCATCATCTCATATATCTTTATGGTGTCATCGGCCGAAAGCTTGACATAACCGCCGATGCGTTCACCCTTGTGCTCGTGAAGCTTTGCAACAAGTCGCTCGATGTCGGGATTGTCGATGCCGAGCTCCTTGAATGTAACGGGCATACCTATGCTCATGAAGAAATCCTTAAGACGCTTGATGCCTTCGGCTGCTACCGACTTGTCATCGCCCTGCGACACAACGCCCATGACACGACGGGCAAACTGCGCCACCTTGACGGGATTGACACCGGCCACATACTGCATCCATGCGGGAACCACGACGGCAAGTCCGGCTCCGTGGGCAACGTTATATATCGCGCTTATCTCATGCTCGATAAAGTGTGACGACCAATCCTCGGCACGGCCTGTGCCGCACACTCCGTTATGGGCGAGAGTGCCGCTCCACATGATGTTGGCGCGCGCCTCATAGTTCTCGGGGTCGCACATCACTTTGGGAGCCTCCTCCATTATCGCGATGAGCACACCCTCAGCCACGCGGTCGGTAATCTCGACATCGGGGGTATTGGTGAAATAACGCTCCATGATGTGGACCATCATGTCGACGATGCCGCATGCGGTCTGATAGGGAGGCAACGTGAAGGTGAGTTCGGGATTCATCACCGCAAACTTGGGGCGAAGGGCGCTTTCGGTGCGCAGACTGAGCTTGATCAGTCCGTCACGCTTGGTGATGACCGAGTTGCCCGAGCCTTCACTTCCGGCAGCCGGGATGGTGAGCACGACACCCACGGGGAGAGCCTTCTCCACTATCTTTTTGCCGCAATAGAAGTCCCAGAAGTCGCCTTCGTAGGGAACTCCGCATGCGATGCCCTTGGCAGTGTCGATGACCGAACCGCCGCCCACGGCAATGAGCATATCGATGTTCCGCGAGCGCACCAGTTCAATACCTTCATAAACGCGGTCGTCGGTGGGATTGGGCTGAATTCCGCCCATCTCCTCCCATTCGATACCGCTCGCTGAAAGCGATGCCTTAACCCGGTCGAGCAAACCGCTGCGCACAACCGAGCCGCCACCGTAGACAAGCAGCACCTTACGGCCGCCAAACTCACGAGCCAAGGCTCCGGTGCGGCTTTCGGTGTCACGCCCGAAAACGAACTTGGTCGGGCTCCAGAACACGAAATTATTCATAGTCCATCAATTAATTTAAATAATACCGGCGAGCCGCTTTATCGGCGGTTGGCACCCTTTTTACGCTTCTCCTGCTCGCGGAGCATGGCCTGCTGCTGACGCTGAGCCTCTTCAAGACGAGCCATGAAACCCGACTTCTTGCGGGGCTTCTTGGATGCTTCCTGCATCTTGGCGCGCATCTTCTCCTCATTTACAACGTGACGGAACACATAGGTCTGCACGATTGTGATCAACAGCGACAGGAAGTAGTAGTAGGAAAGACCTGCGGCGTAGTTGTTGAAGAAGACAAGGAACATCAAAGGCATCAGATACATCATCCACTTCATGCCGGGCATCGACGCTCCCGAAGGCTGATTCTGCATCGTGACCTTAGTGTAGATGATGTTGGTCACGGTCATGAGAAGACAGAACAGCGACAGGTGGTTGCCGAAGTACTCGGTGACCAAGGGAATGTTGCCGCTCCAGGTGATGATGGCATCGGGAGCCGACAGGTCCTTAACCCAAAGGAATGGCTCGCCGCGCAGCTCGATACACGAGGGGAAGAAGGTGAACATGGCGATAAGCACCGGCATCTGCAGCAACATGGGCAGACAGCCCGCCATGGGATTGGCACCGGCACGCGAGTAAAGTTCCATCGTCTTTTGCTGACGGGTCATGGCATTCTCCTGACCGGGATACTTTTCATTGATTTCCTTTATCTCAGGAGCGAGCAAGCGCATCTTGGCCTGCGACATGTAGCTCTTGTAGGTGAAGGGGAAGATGATGATCTTGATGAAGATTGTGAGCAACAGGATGATGACGCCGTAGTTGGTAAACCACTTGCCGAGGATGTCAAATACGGGAATCACAATCCATGTGTTGATCCAGCGGAAGAGAGTCCATCCGAGAGGAATGAGTCGTGTCAAGTGAAGATCCTCGCCGTCGTTCAGCTTGTCATCAAGTCCCGACAACATGGGATAGAGGTTGGGGCCGATGAGAATGTCAAACTGTGCCGGCATGGGGTTGGAGGCGTTGTAGTCGACCGACGAAACGGCCTCAAGCTCCTTCAGGTAGCCGGGCTGGCTCTTTGTGAGTATGGTTGAGGTGAGATTGGCGTTATTGAACGAGCTTCGGGCGATGAATGCCATCGAGAAGAACTGATTCTTGAATCCTATCCACTTGATGCGCTCGTTGACCTCCTCATCGTCATTTGACGACTCACTGAGGTTTTCGACACCGCCTCCGGCATACATATAGTACAATCCCGAGTTACGCTCCTCAAACATGCGGCCCTCCTCCTGGCGAATCATCTTCTGATGCCAGAGGAAATCCATTGTAGCCACATTGGAGGGGATAATCGACTGCATGCCGTTCTGCACAATCTCCATTCTAACCACGTAGCTTTCGGGGAGAAGGGTGTAACGCATTCCAAACGATGCACCGCTTCCGAGATTGAGCGTCATCAACACCGTGGTGTCGCTCTCCTGAACCGGCTCGAAGAAGAAGTTGCGGGTGTCAAACTCACGGTCGGCCGAGTTGAGGATAAACGAGTAGCCGTTGTCGTCGCCTTCAAACACCACGACATTGCCGCCCTTATAGGACTTGTAGTCCTTGAGCTCAGCACGCGATATGACGCCGCCCTTGTTGGAGAGGTCGAGCGCGATGTATTCATTTTCAAGACGCACGGTAGAGCTGTCGCCCTGAAGGTAACGTGCAAATCCCTGGTACTGTGTAAGCTCACGGGTTGTCGTCTTGAGCAACTTCACAGCCTTTGAGGCGATGACGGGTGAAAGCCCCGCAGCGGCGGGATTGGAGAGGTCGGCTATGTCAACGCTCTTGCCGTCGACATTGACCGAGCCGGTCAACAGGTATCCGTCGGATACGAGATCCACCTTTGAATTTTGCATCGTTACGCGGCCTGACACCGAGTCGGGAGTTCCGTACTGGTGAACGGCGGCGGCCAGCATCGAAGTTTCGGCCGGAGTGAGTGTGTCGAGCGATGAAGCGAGCTGTGCATCGGCCATCGCCTCGGCCTGTTCTGCGGTTATCTGCTCGGCGGGGGCAATGCTGTCGGGCTTGGGTTCGGGCTGGTTGAGCCACATGAATCCAAGGATGACAGCTCCCATCAGGAGCAAACCGTACATTGTGTTCTTATCCATTATTTCTTTTCGTGTTTATATGCGATTGCAGCTTTTATAAAGTCAAGGAATAGGGGGTTGGGGTTGAGGACCGTCGAAGAGTATTCGGGGTGATACTGCGTACCGATAAACCAACGGTGGTCGGGCAGCTCCACTACCTCGACAAGGCGGGTGGCGGGATTTTCGCCCACACACCGCATGCCGGCGGCCTCGAAACGCTCGCGGTATTCGTTGTTGAATTCAAAGCGATGACGGTGACGCTCCTTCACATCGGTGCATCCGTAAGCCTTGGCGGCTCGCGAACCGGGTTGCAGACGGCAGTCGTAGGCTCCGAGTCGCATTGTGCCTCCCTTGTCGACAACCGTCTTCTGATCCTCCATGAGGTCGATTACATTGTCGGGGGTGGTGGGATTCATCTCGGTAGAATTGGCCTCATGCAGTCCAAGCACATCGCGGGCAAACTCAATGACCATGCACTGCATGCCAAGACAGATGCCGAATGTGGGGACATCGTGCTCGCGACACCACTTAAGGGCTACAAACTTGCCCTCGATGCCTCGCTGACCGAATCCCGGCGCAATGATGACGCCGTCGAGCGGCGACAGAAGCTCGTCGACATTGCCGGCATTGAGCTTCTCGGAGTGGATATACACGAGCTTGAGCTTGTGGTCGTTATAGCTAGCGGCCTGAAAGAGCGACTCGTTGATCGACTTGTAGGCGTCCTGAAGCTCGACATACTTGCCCACAAGACCTATCGTCACCTCCTCCTCGGCATTGTCGAGCTTGCGGAGGAAGTTGAGCCAAGGCTCCATGTGGGGCTCACCCTCGACAGGTACTCCGGTCTTGCGAAGCACAATCTCATCGAGGTGCTGCTCATGCATGCGCAGGGGCACTTCGTAGATTGTGGGCATGTCGACCGACTGAATCACGGCGTCGGGCGACACGTTGCAGAACTGCGCAATCTTGCGGCGCATGTCGGCGGGAATCTCCTTCTCGGTACGCAGCACGAGGATGTCGGGCTGTATACCCACCTCCTGCAACTGCTTCACCGAGTGCTGCGTGGGCTTTGTCTTCAGTTCCTTGGCGGCACGGATGTAGGGCACATAGGTCAAATGGATGCAAAGCGAGTCCTGACCAAGCTCCCAGCGCAGCTGACGCACGCTTTCAAGGAATGGGAGCGACTCGATGTCGCCCACCGTACCTCCGATTTCGGTTATTATGAAATCGAAATTACCGGTGTTTCCGAGCAACTTTACGTTGCGCTTTATTTCATCGGTAATGTGGGGAATTATCTGGACGGTCTTGCCGAGATAGTCGCCGCGACGCTCCTTGTCGATCACGCTCTGGTAGATGCGTCCTGTGGTGACATTGTTGGCTCGGGTAGTGGGAACGTTGGTAAACCGCTCGTAATGTCCGAGGTCAAGGTCGGCCTCGTGACCGTCGACGGTCACATAACACTCGCCGTGCTCATAGGGATTCAATGTGCCCGGATCGATGTTGATGTACGGGTCAAACTTCTGAATCGTAACCCTGAAGCCTCTTGCTTTAAGCAAGCAGGCAAGCGACGACGAAATAATTCCCTTACCAAGGGAAGAAACCACGCCGCCGGTGACAAAAATATATTTGGGTTCCACGTTTTTGTCCTATTATATTAAATTAAAGCGCAAAGTTAGTGATTTTAATGCACATAACAATGAAAGGCACCCCTCAATCGAGAAACCCTGCGTCATATTTATTAATGTTTTCTACTTAACTGCAAGCGTCACGCTTCGAGAGCCTGCTTGATGTCGGCGATGATGTCGTCGACATTCTCGATTCCCACCGAAAAGCGGATGAGGTCGGGGCGCACTCCCGCTTCCAGGAGCTGCTCGTCGGAAAGCTGTCGATGGGTGTGACTTGCAGGATGCAGCACACAAGTGCGCGCATCGGCCACGTGCGTCACGATAGCGGCAAGCTTCAGGTTGTCCATAAACCTTATAGCCACATCGCGGCCGCCCTTGAGTCCAAACGACACTACGCCGCAGGATCCGTTGGGCATATACTTCATCGCAAGGTCGTGATACTTGTTGCCGGGCAGTCCGCAATAGTTGACCCAGGCCACCTTGTCGTTGCCCGAGAGGTATTCGGCCACAGCCTGAGCGTTGGAACAGTGGCGGGGCATGCGCAAGTGCAGCGTTTCAAGACCGAGATTCAGCAGAAATGCGTTCTGCGGCGACTGGATGCTTCCGAGGTCACGCATCAACTGCGCAGTGGCCTTGACCATGTAGGCCATCTTGCCGAAAGCCTTTGTGTAGGTGAGGCCGTGGTATGAGTCATCGGGGGTGCAAAGTCCGGGATACTTCTCGGCATGGGCCTCCCAGTCAAAGTTTCCGCTGTCGACGATGACGCCGCCCACGCTCGTTGCGTGACCGTCCATATATTTGGTGGTCGAGTGTACAACGATGTCGGCACCCCATTCAAACGGGCGACAATTTATGGGCGTGGGGAATGTGTTGTCGACAATCAGGGGCACACCCTGGCTGTGGGCTATGCGGGCAAACTTCTCGATGTCAAGCACCTCGAGCGAGGGGTTGGATATGGTTTCGCCAAAGAGCGCCTTGGTGTTGGGACGGAAAGCGGCTA
The DNA here is from genome assembly GCF_004803695.1 of Muribaculum gordoncarteri. Lineage (NCBI taxonomy): Bacteria > Pseudomonadati > Bacteroidota > Bacteroidia > Bacteroidales > Muribaculaceae > Muribaculum > Muribaculum gordoncarteri. The sequence goes on along the minus strand of NZ_CP039393.1, from coordinate 3,167,484 downwards.
TAATCTCCTCCTCGCTTGCGTCGGGATTGACGAATGTCACATCGATTCCGAGCTTCTTCATTGTCACGCCAAAGAGGTTGAACGTGCCGCCGTAGATGGCCGAGGAGCACACGAAGTGGTCGCCTGCCTGACAGATGTTGAACAGTGCATAGAAGTTGGCGGCCTGTCCGCTGGAGGTGAGCATCGCGCCCACTCCGCCTTCAAGAGCGGCAATCTTTGCGGCAACGGCCTCATTGGTGGGATTCTGAAGACGGGTGTAGAAGAAACCCGTGTCCTCAAGGTCAAACAGACGGGCCATCTGCTCGCTCGTATCATATTTAAAAGTAGTACTCTGATAGATCGGGAGCACTCTCGGCTCTCCCTTGGTAGGGGTCCAACCGGCCTGCACACACAGGGTTTCCGGCTTAAAATTGTTTGCCATAATTTCCGTTTTTTATATTTCTCAATTAATATTCAACTATGCACTTTCGCACTCGCAAAGGTATGCAAAAAAACGAGAAATATGCAAGTCACGCCGACTGTTTTTAAAAAAATCGGAATATTGATGTAACGTTTTGCCACATCACTGCGTCATATAGGTGAATATGGAACGGAAAGAGTTTGAAAGCCGAATAACACGTATGCGTCCGCAACTTCTGCAGCTCGCCATCCGGTACCTCAACAACGGTGACGACGCCGAAGATGTGGTGCAGGACACGCTGCTGAAGCTATGGTTTCTGCGTGACCGACTCGACGACTACCGAAGCGTCGACTCCCTGGCCTCGGTCATCACGCGGCATCTCGCCATAAGCTGCATAAGAGGCCGCCGGTCGGGAATGGTCGACATCGACGAGCTATACGATGTAAAAGGCGACGAATCGACTGAAACGAAAATCATCCGGGAGGAGAGCCTCAAGGAGATATTCGACGCAATATCGGCACTGCCCGACCTACAGCAATCGATACTGAGGATGAAGCATGTCGAAGGCTTCGAGGTCGAAGAGATAGCCGCAATAACGGGAAGCAATCCCGGAGCCGTGCGCGTCAACCTGTCGAGAGCGAGAAAGAGAGTAAAACAACAATTTATGCCCAATTGAACGATGAACACTACTATTATAACAAAGAAAAACGTAAGAAACTACATCGAAAAGTTTCTTGACGGTGAAACGAGCAACGCCGAAGAGCAGGCGCTATATGACTTTTTCAAGAATGAGGATGTGCCTCAGTCACTGCAAGAGTACGCCCCGATGTTTGCGTGGTATGACGGCAAGATGGAGGAGGATCCCCGCCGGCTCATAGAGGAGAACCGCCGACAGAGCCGCATCATACGCATAAGGCTCGTGAGGTGGAGCATCGCCGCCGCAGCCATGGTGGCCGTGATGGTGAGCGTTGGAATAGCGCTGTTTACCGGCAGCACATCCTCGACGAGCATCTACGACGGCAGCTACGTGAAAGTGGGCAACACGGTCAACAGCAACATCAACGAGATAATGCCCGAGATAGAGGCCACCATCGCCCATGCCGACGATGTGGAGCGCAAGGCTCTCGAAACCTACCGCAACCTCCAGCAGGCCGAGAACGAAATAGAACAAAAAGGCAGACAATAATAAATTAATCATTCAAATAGACTCCAAGCAATGAACTCATCAAGCATCATCAAGAGCCTGCTGCTCGCAGTGGTATTCGCAGTGGCATGTTCGGTCGAGGTTTCGGCCCAGAAAAACATCCAGTCGGCAATAAACGCAATAGCCAAGGACAAGTCGGTGATAGTGAACTCGGTAACCACGCGCAATCCCAAGAACCACAAAATCGAAAAGACCGTGCGCACCTACACCATCAACAGCAAGGCCCTCGCACAGAGGCTTAAGGATGCGTTCATGGACGATGAAGAGCAGGCCGACAAGGCAATCATATCGAGCGACAGCAACCAGGTGTCGTTTACCTACTACTTCAACAAGCGCGAAACGATGTACAGCGCCACAATAACCCACGGCGAGCAGATAACGGTGACCTACATATTCCGTCCCGACGGAAAGGACAACGGCGCAGTCAACGTGATGATACGCCGCGACAAGCTGCCCCAGATGAACCTGCCGCTGACGGCGATGCTATAGACCCGCACATACTGCAACAAGGATAACATATAAAGAGAATAGCTTTTAATGCACTGAATTGAGTAATCGGGTGGAGGACACTGAAAATTGGGAACGGCCTCCATAGAGATTAATACAACAGGCCGAAGACGCCTCCACTAATAATGAAAGAAGCGCGACTGTGTGGGATACACAATCGCGCTTCGCTTTTTATCGTAACGGGTGGCTTACTTGACCTCCCAGGTTTCGCCTGCGAGAATCATGTCGCGCAACCGGTCAAATCCCTTCTTGGCGCGCACCTGCTCGATCTGCATGTCGATCTCCTCGTTGTAGACGGGACTCTCCACATCGCGGATCACGCCCACAGCAAGCGGCAGGTCGTAGCCGTCCATCATGGCAAGCTGCTGGTGGAGGAAGTTGCTCGGGGTGTGAGCGTCATGAACGAGCACATCGTCGATAGTGTATCCGTCCTTGCCAAGCTCGACGGCCTTCAGCAGGAATCCGTCGCGCACAAGTCCCTTCTCCATGTTCTTGCCGAAGAGCATCTTCTCGCCGTGACGCAGATGAATTGTGCGCTCGGCGCGGAACTCGCGGTCGCTGATGTAGTTGTGTATGCCGTTGTTGAATATCACGCAGTTCTGAAGCATCTCTACAACCGAAGTGCCACGGTGACGGGCGGCGGCCACCATCACCTCCTGGGCGATGGGCAGGTCGACATCGATCGAGCGGCCGAAGAAGTTGCCACGGGCGCCAAACACGAGTTCGGCCGGGATAAACGGATCCTCGGTAGTGCCGTAGGGCGATGACTTGCTCACAAATCCGCGTGCGCTTGTGGGTGAATACTGACCCTTGGTCAAGCCGTAGATCTTATTGTTGAACAACAGCAGGTTGATGTCGACATTTCGACGCACTGCATGGATGAAGTGGTTTCCGCCTATGGCAAGGCCGTCGCCGTCACCCGAAATCTGCCACACGGTCATTGCCGGATTGGCCACCTTGAATCCCGTAGCCACTGCGGCGGCACGGCCGTGGATGGTGTGGAATCCGTAGGTGTTCATGTAGTAAGGGAGGCGCGAGCTGCACCCGATGCCCGAAATCACGGCTGTGTTGTGGGGAGCCACGCCTATTTCGGCCATAGCCTTGTGGAGCACGTTGAGTATGGCATGGTCGCCACATCCGGGGCACCAGCGCACCGATTGGTCGCTCTTATAGTCAGCTGCTGTATATTTTATGCAATCCATAGTCGTAACTTTTTACTTTTCGTCCATAAATTTTTTAACGCCGTCAACGACCTCCTGCACCAGGAAGGGCTGACCCTGAACCTTATTGATGCGCTTAACCTCAAGTCCGGCAAACTTGCTCTGCAGATAGTCGGCAAACTGTCCCGTGTTCAATTCGGCGCATATCACCTTCTTGTAGCGTGAAAGCACTTCGCGGGTGTTGCGGGGCAGCGGGTTTATGTAGCGGAAATGGGCAAAAGCCACCTTGCGGCCCTCCTTGCACAGCTCCTGAGCTGCGGTGTAGAGGTGTCCGTAGGTACCTCCCCAGCCCACGAGCAGCGTGTCGGCATCGGCGTCACACAGCACCTCGAGTTCGGGAATGTCATTGGCAATCTTCTCAATCTTGGCCTTGCGCACATACACCATCTTCTCATGGTTGGCGGGGTCGGTCGATATGGCACCTGTCACAAAGTCCTTTTCAAGGCCGCCGAGGCGGTGGGTGAGGCCTTCGGTTCCGGGAATTGCCCAGTAGCGCACATTGCTCTCCTCGTCGCGCTGATAGGCACGCCATGTGGAGCGCATCTCCTCGGGCACGTAATGGGGCTTGATGGCGGGATATTCGTCATCGTCGGGAATGCGCCATGCCGACGAGCCGTTGCCGATGAATGCATCGGAGAGCAGAATCACGGGAGTCATGTGCTCGATCGCTATGCGCGAAGCCTCAAAGGCCATGGTGAAGCAGTCGGTGGGCGATGCGGGAGCCACTACCACCAGGGGCGACTCGCCGTTGCGACCGTAGAGGGCCTGCATAAGGTCGGTCTGCTCGGTCTTGGTGGGAAGTCCGGTCGAGGGGCCTCCGCGCTGTACATCGATTACCACCAGCGGCAGCTCGGCCATAACGGCAAGACCTATACCCTCGCTCTTCAATGCAAGGCCGGGGCCCGAAGTTGAAGTGACGCCGAGGTTTCCGGCAAATGACGCTCCGATAGCCGAGCAAACTCCGGCAATCTCGTCCTCCATCTGCACGGCCTTCACGCCGAGATCCTTGCGCTTGGCAAGCTCATGAAGAATGTCGGTGGCGGGAGTGATGGGGTAGCTTCCGAGGAAGAGCGGACGACCCGACTTCTCGGCGGCCATTATCAATCCCCATGCAGTGGCCGTGTTGCCGTTGATGTCGGTATAGTGTCCCGGACGGATGTCCTCCGACTCGATGCGGTAGGTCGACACCGAGGCGTGTATGTTGGACCCGTAGTCGTAGCCGGCCTGGATTACCTTGGCATTGGCCTCGTAAATGGCGGGCTTGCGGGCAAACTTGTTCTTAAGATGGTGCATGGCAGCCTCCAGCGGGCGGTCAAACAACCAGCACACGAGGCCGAGAGCAAATATGTTGCGGCACTTCAGCACCGACTTGTTGTCAAGTCCCGATTCGGCAAGTGCGGCCTTGGTCATCGAGGTGACGGGCACCTCAATCACCTGTGCGTTAAGGTTAAGTTCCTTGAAGGGGTCGGCTGTTTCAAAAAGAGCCTTTTTCAGGTCGGCTTCCTTGAATGAGTCGATGTCGACAATCACTACACCTCCGGGCTTGAGGTGCTTGACATTCTGCTTCAAGGCAGCGGGATTCATGGCAATAAGCACATCGGCCTTGTCGCCCGGTGTGTGTACATTTGTTCCTATATGAACCTGAAATCCCGATACTCCGCCAAGCGAACCTTGCGGGGCGCGGATTTCTGCCGGATAGTCGGGGAAAGTCGAAACTTGGTTTCCGACTCCGGCCGACACATTAGTGAAGATGTTGCCGGCAAGCTGCATTCCGTCGCCGGAATCGCCGGAAAATCTCACGACTACTTTGTCAAGAGTCTTTACATTGGTTTTCTCTAACATGACATTTATATGATTTCACTTAGTTTTTTGGCCTATTATCGATAAAAAGCACTTGAATGTCATTGCTTTTGACGCTCAAGTGGCTTGGTTCGCAAATTTACGGTTAAATATTTTACATGTCAAATAATCCTCGCGATTTATTTAACCTATATTTGTCTTTTTATCGATTACTTTTCAATTTTACCTCCCGGAATCGGCAAATGGAGTAGCATTTTGCTGTTTATTTTGTTAAATTTTGCATAATATTTGTTTTTTGTAGATTTATTTTGCTATATTGCCGATAGATTAAGCCAATATCCGATTGCCAAAACTAATAACCAAATTATATTAGCCATGAAAAGAAAAACTCTACCCCTCGTTGCCTCTGCAATCATGATTGCAGCGACACTAACCGTATCATGCAGTGATGCGGAATATGAAAATAAATTATTAACCGTTTAGATTTAAGATTATACGAAAGTTATTGTTTTGGCTTTTGACAATTCTCGCACTGCATGGATTAATATTGGGGGGATGCAGTTCCGATGACGATCCGGAACCGCAAAAGCCATACCGTCTGTTCAATGAACAAGACAGCGCAATCGCCTGCGAAATATATAAATCATATAGCGGAAAACTGGAAGGAGTGGGGCCGGAATTAATACTCGACAGCATAAAGACATGGCCAAGCATGTGGGTCTGGGATAAGGAGGAAAAGCGTTACAATCTTGTGGGTTTAGAGATTTTCTCATTTGATGAACCTGAATCAGGAGCTTATGGGTACATTCCTGAATGTATCGGAGAGCTTAAGCACCTCAGGTCACTTTCTATAATAGGAAAATGCTATTATGGAGAATTACCTGAATCAGTGACCAAGCTGAATCTTGAACATTTATGGATTGAATTCACGCAATTCACCTCACTTCCTGATGACATCTTCACCGAAAACCTTACATATGTGTCAATAATAGAAAATAGGAAGCTGAAAAAACTACCTCCTTCGGTAACCAGATTAAGATATCGCCCCACCTATCCTGAACCTATATTCTATATGCCTGATAACGCATTCACGGGCGAATGTCCGGCAATAACCCATGCCTATGTTCAGCTTTTCAATAATAACTTCACATCATTGGACTGGACCGGTGCCGGAGGTGTGGACTGGTTGGTCAACGGAAGCGTAATACATTCGGGTGCAAATCTGCAGGGAAATCGCCTCCAAGGCGAGGTACCTGCAGATGTTCTTGAAAAACTTCTTAAGGACCCTATCAGATTCAATAACTTTCATGGTCAAATATTGCAGCAACAGGAAGGTTACGGATTTACCAATATCCCATCATGGGCTGAAGTTAGCGAAATGGAAAAAGAGTATATTGCAAATAATCCCGACTGGAAGGAGAATCTTCCCAAATGGGGGGAGGAACTGCCCGAGCGATAACAAATATTGGGGAACGATGTCTTAATCTTATTCTATATAGTGAATAGGGGCGGCCTTGCAAGGCCGCCCCTATTATTTCGTTAGTTTTCAAGTCATTTACCGCCGTATCGCAATTCCGTGCCTCGCACAGTGTCGTCGACTTTTCCGTCACGGCACGCCCGATGCCCGTTTACCCATGTATCGGTAACGCGATTGTGGAGAGTTGTACCGGCAAGTGGCGTCCAGCCGCATCGGCTCAGCACCATGTCGTCGGTCACCGTGTAGGCCTCGCCGGGCTTCACCAGCACCAAGTCGGCCATATAACCCTCGCGGATGAAGCCTCGCCCCATGATGTCATACAGTCTTGCGGGCGCGTGACACATCTTGTCGACCACGAGCTGATGAGTAAACACTCCCATGTCGGCAAGCTCCAGCATCACGGGAAGCGAGAACTGCACCATAGGCGCCCCCGAAGCGGCAGTGAGGGCATCGCCCTCCTTTTCGGCAGGCAGATGCGGAGCATGGTCGGTGGCCACGATGTCGATGCGGCCGTCGCGCAATCCCTGACGGAGAGCATCGCGGTCGGCACGGCTCTTGACCGCGGGATTCATCTTTATCCTCGATCCAAGCCGGGCATAGTCCTCGTCGCAGAACCAAAGGTGGTGCACACACACCTCGGCCGTTATGCGCTTCTCGGGGAGCGGTGCATCGGAAAACATGGCCACTTCATCGGCGGTCGACACATGCAGCACATGAAGCCTCGTGTTGCATCGCTCGGCGCGCTCGATGGCCCTTCGTGTCGACAGCACGCAAGCCTCACGACTGCGGATGAGCGGATGCATCTCAACCGGCACGCTGCCTCCACACTCGCTTTCGTAACGCTGACGATTGGCGCGTATGGTTGCCTCGTCCTCGGAGTGCACGGCTATTATGGCCGGCACTTCGCTGAATATGCGGTCACGCGCCGACTCCTCGTCGACGAGCATATTGCCTGTCGACGAACCCAGAAACAGCTTCACGCCGGGAGTGATTTTATAGTCACACTCAAGGAGCTCACGCATGTTGTCGTTGGTAGCTCCGATGAAGAATGAGTAGTTGGCCGCCGACACCTCCGACGCATGCTGCAGCTTCTCGCGAAGCGCCTTCTGGGTCACTGTTGGCGGCTTGGTATTGGGCATGTCCATGAACGATGTCACACCTCCCGCCACTGCGGCAATCGACTCGGTGGCAATGTCGCCCTTATGCACCAGTCCGGGGTCACGGAAGTGTACCTGGTCGTCGATCACTCCGGGGAGCAGATAGGAGCCTCGGGCGTCGACAGCCTCGCGGCAGGCTGCAATGAGATCGGCAGGCGCGTCACCACGCCCCACACGGGCTATGACCGGGCCGTCGGTCACCACGTAACCCTTGAATTTCTCGCCCTCGTTGATAAGCAGAGCATTGTAGATGATAGTATCGTTCACGGGGATATATGACTATTTTTTACTGCAATCGGGATATTTGTGAAACCAGCTCCACACCTTGAGGCGCACCACTCCAAACACCGCTTCCGAGAATATGCCCGAGCTCATCTTGCTCTCGCCGAGCACCCGGTTGACAAACACGATGGGCACCTCGACAATCTTGAACCGGCACTTGTAGGCGGTGAACTTCATCTCAATCTGGAATGCATAGCCCTTGAAGCGCACATCGTCGAGCCTGATTGTTTCGAGCACGCGGCGGCGATAGCACACAAATCCCGCGGTGGTGTCGCGGATGGGCATTCCGGTCACTATGCGCACATATTTGGATGCGTAGTAGGACATGAGCACGCGCCCCATGGGCCAGTTGACCACATTCACCCCCGTCACGTAACGGGAACCGATGGCCACATCGGCGCCACCTTCGGCACACGCTTTGTATAGAGCCATGAGGTCGTCGGGGTTGTGGGAAAAGTCGGCGTCCATCTCGAATATGTATTCATACTTGCGCTCGATGGCCCACTTGAACCCGGTGATGTAGGCGGTGCCGAGTCCGAGCTTTCCGCTTCGTTCAAGCAGATGCACTCGTCCGGGATGCTCCTCCATCTTTCCTCGCACAATGGCGGCGGTGCCGTCGGGCGAACCGTCATCGACCACGAGCACATCCATTTCGTGAGGCTGGTTCATGACCGCCTCGATGATGGCGGCGGCGTTTTCACGCTCATTGTAGGTGGGAATAATCACCACACAGTCCGATTTACCCTCGATAGGCTTCATTAGGATATCCTGTAGTTATTGCTTATACTTGTAAATTTGGTTTAACGCCCCGGCATCACACGAGCTTGGCGAGAGCGGCCTCGATGCGACGCATGGCTTCACGGATGTTGTCGTCGCTGGTAGCGTAGCTGAGGCGTATGTAGCCGGGAGTGCAGAATGCCGAGCCGGCAACTGTGGCCACGTGTCCCTCCTCGAGCAGATACATTGCGAGGTCGGAGTCGTTGTTGATCACTGTGTCGCCGTAACGCTTGCCGAAGTAGCTCGACACCTCGGGGAAGAGGTAGAAAGCTCCCTGAGGATTGTTGACCTTCCATCCGGGGATGGTGCGTGCGAGTCCCACAACGAGGTCGCGGCGGCGCTCAAATGCCTTGCGCATCTCCTCGACACACTCCTGCGAACCGGTGTAGGCAGCCTCGGCGGCCTTCTGTGCTATTGACGAAGCGCCTGAGGTGTACTGGCTCTGGAGCTTGTTGGTGGCACGTGCCAGCCACAGCGGGGCGGCAAGGAATCCGATGCGCCATCCTGTCATGGCATAAGCCTTTGACACGCCGTTGACGATGCACACGCGGTCGGCGATTTCGGGGAACGAGGCGAGCGAGGTGAAGCTTCCGGTGAAGTTGATGTGCTCATATATCTCGTCGGCGAGCACAAGCACGTCGGGATAGTCGGCAAGCACCTTTACGAGCTCGGCGAGCTCCTCGCGGCTGTAGACGCTGCCGGTGGGGTTGGATGGCGAGCAGAAGATGATGAGGCGGGTGCGCTCGGTCAAAGCGGCACGCAGCTGCTCGGGAGTAATCTTGAAATCCTGCTCGATGGTGGCGGGAACGAGAACGTTCTTGCCCTCGGCGAGATGCACCATCTCAACGTAGCTCACCCAAGCCGGAGTGGGAATGATAACTTCGTCGCCGGGGTTGATAACTGACAGCACGACATTGCACAGCGACTGCTTTGCACCGCCCGAAACCACAATCTGCTCGGGAGCGAAATCCACGCCGTTCTCCTTCTTCAGTTTCTCCGAAATGGCCTTGCGCAAGGTCATGTAACCCGGCACGGGAGTGTAGAAAGTGTAGTTCTCGTCGACGGCACGCTTGGCGGCCTCCTTTATGTGCTCGGGAGTGTTGAAGTCGGGTTCTCCTACCGACAGGTTTATTACATCCACACCCTGAGCCTTAAGCTCATTGCTCTTCTGCGACATCGCAAGTGTCTGCGACGGTGCAAGCGATTGAACGCGATTTGACACGTGATTCATCTCTATGCAATATTTTTAAAGTTACCGTATACTAATAGTTGACGCAAAGTTAATTAATAAAAATGACATTCAACACAAAAACGCCACTTTGGATGACAAAATATTTTTTCATGACATTTTGAAGTTTTTTATTCCGAAAAATGAATAATTTTGCAACATCATGAAACGCTACCATCGCCTGATTGCCGCAATCATCACGCTTCTTGCCGTCATCGTCACATCAAGTGCCTCGATACGGGTCGACGGCCTTGTGTTTACACGCATCGGCACACGTGACGGACTTAGCGACAACGAAGTGCTTCATCTGCTGCAGCTGCATGACGGACGCATGGCCGTGACCACTTCGGGGAATGTCAACATCTACAACGGCGGGGGATTCGACTATGTTCACTACGTTGACTCAAGCATGTACAGGCTTGCCGATTACGACGGCGCCTATCACGTGTATGCGGGACGCGACAACCGGCTCTGGATAAAGGAGCGTCACAACATGCAGTGCCTCGATGTAAACCGCATGGGTTATGTAAACGACCTTGAGGGGATGTTCACGACGATGAAGCCCTCGGGAGGGCGCGTCAACGACCTCTTCCTCGACCGCAGGAGCGACATCTGGCTTGTTGACTCCGCCGGGCTGTGGGATGTGGAGCGTCAGCGTCACCTGCCGTTGGTAAAGGATAGCGGCAACCTTCAGGACCTGGAGGTGACGGGCGACACGGTGATGCTATTCTACAGCACCGGATTGGTGCGCGGCCTCGACCGCAACACATCGGCCACCCTGTTTGAATCGCGAGCCTACGGCGACGACATCGCCGGAAAGTTCAGGGGCTCATCGCTCGTAAGGTACTTTCCCGACGGAAAAATCTATCAGATACGCACCAATTTCGGCAATTCGATACTGCTGCAGTTTGACCCGCGCACCCTGTCGTGGCGCCAAATAATGCGCACTCCTTATATATTGCACACTCTCGCGATGACCCCTCACGGCGACCTTCTCATAACGAGTCAGGGCGGGTTGTGGCATGTCGACCGACATTCGCTCGAGCCGAGGCTTATTGAGGGGATAAAGACTCCCGACGGCCCGATAAAGACCGACAATTTCAACACGATATTCATCGACAACCACGGCGGAGTGTGGATAGGCACCTATCATTCGGGGCTGCTCTACTCCCACCCGCTGAGATTCAGGATGCACTCTTCGGAGGAGCGGTCTGAAATGCTGCCCACGACATTCAGCTTCGGAGAACGACACGGCACGGCATTGAGAATCAACGACACAATCACCGACTCGCGGGGATGGCTGTGGAGCGCGACTTCCGACGGACTGAAAGTGACACGCAACACCGGCGACAGCGTAATCCTCTACACCGAAAACGGACTCGTCAACAACAACGTGAAGTCGCTTGTCGAAGCCGCCGACGGCACAATGTGGACGGGAACGGCCTACGGAATATCGTCGGTGAGGCCCGAGAGTGACGGAGGATTCACCGTGCGCAGCTTTGACATAAATGACGGCGCACTTTCCGACGAATACATACAGCAGCGTGCCCTGCGGCTCGATAACGGTTTTCTCGTATTCCAGGGTCAGAACGGGTGGACCGTATTCCATCCCGATTCGATGTCGGTGGAGCCCGACACGTTCAATCCCGTGTTCACCCGACTCACGGCCAATAACCGGCGCATCGACATCTACCCCGGTGCCACCGTCACGTTGCCGTTTCACGACAACAACCTGTCGCTCGACATAGCGTCGCTCAACTACGCGCGGCCAATGATGACGACATTCAAGGTGCGCATACTCACCGACATCGACAACGACGCGCCGTGGACCGTCTATTCGGCGTCGGACGACAACGGCATCGTCGACCGCAACGGATTCATGCACCTGAAATTCATGAATCAGCCTCCGGGCCGATACACAGTGCAGGTTGCCGCCGCCACCGACGCGTCGACACTTGACGACGCTCCCGTAAACTCACTGCAATTTGTCATCACTCCCCCGTGGTGGTTCACCCGTGGCGCCATAATCGTTTACATCCTTGTGGCAATAGCGTTGATTGTAGCGTCATTTGCCATATATCAGCACATTACGCGCAACAGGCTGAAGCGCAAGCATCGCGAAGAGATGCTGTTGATGCGTATACACAACCTCATCGAGCGATGTGACTCCTACGAGCGCGGACAAGCCGACAGGGCGGCCGACGACAAGCCGGAGCCTGACCCCGAGTGCAGCGTCACGGGCAGCGAAGAGGCCGAGCCGGCAATTTCGCCGCAGGACAGGGAGTTCATAGCTAAGGCCATAAACCTTGTCGAGGCCAACATAGGCGAGAGAGGCTTTTCGGTAAAGCAACTGAGCGAGAAGCTGTGCATGGAACGCACGGGATTATACAAGAAGATGACATTCCTGCTCGACAAGTCGCCCAGCTCATTTATACGCAGCATCCGTCTCAACCATGCAGCTGCAATGGTCAAGGAAGGGCGACTGACCATGGCCGAAATAGCCGACCGCACAGGCTTCAGCTCCACAAGTCACATGAGCCGATGCTTCGTGGAGGAATACGGCTGCAAACCAAGCGAATACGCTCAACGCGCCGCCAGGAATCAACAATAAAATCAACATCCATATCCTTTTATTCAACATCCGTGTTGTCACGGTGACGGACCTCTTTTATAATTTTGTTGAACCAATCATTTTCATTAACCTAAAATTATCTTACATGAAAAAATTGTTTCAACTTTTGCTTTTATTGAGCTTTACATTATCATCCTACGCTCAACAAAGCATCCATGGAAACGTAGTGGATTCGCAATCGGGCGAACCGCTTCCCGGAGTTACCGTAATGGTAAAAGGAATGTCAATAGGAACCTCGACCGACATCGACGGACGGTTCTCTATCACATTACCCCCCCCTATCGAGGGTAAGCAGCTGCAAGTCAGCTATATAGGCTACGTTCCGCAGACTATAACACTAAAATCGACTGAAGAACTGACCATTAAGATGATTGAAGATTCACAGAATCTTGACGAAGTTGTCGTAATCGGATACGGCACGCAGCGTAAAGGCGATGTAACAAGCTCCGTCGCCAGCGTCAAGTCGGAGAACTTCGTCAAAGGCGCCGTAAAGGATGTGGGTCAGCTCATTCAAGGCAAAGTCGCAGGACTTGCAATCACCAATCCCTCAGGCGACCCGACAGGCAACACCCAGATTCGCCTGCGCGGTACAAGCACAATCGGCGGCGCCAACACAGCACCTCTTATTCTAATTGACGGAATACCCGGCGACTTCAACACCGTTGCACCCGAGGATGTCGAGAGCATCGACGTGCTCAAGGACGGATCGGCGGCAGCCATCTACGGTACACGAGGCACCAACGGCGTAATCCTGATCACCACCAAGCAGGCTCGCGGCTCCGAGATTCTGAGAGTCGACTACAGCGGCTACATCAGCACATCACACATCTCCAAGAAGCACGACATGCTCAATGCATCGGAGTTTGCTCAGCTATATCCCGACTATGACCAAGGCTACGACACCGACTGGGTCGACGAGATAACCCGCACCCCGGTGAGCCATGTGCACAACCTTTCGCTATCGGGAGGAACATCACGCGCCAACTATATAGCCAACGTGAACTATGCTTCGCGCCAAGGTATCATGAAGCGCTCCAATTTTGAGAATTTCCGCGCACGCATCGAGGTGACGCAGCGACTCTTTGACGACAAAGTGCGTCTGCGTTTCGGGCTTCTCGGCCGCTCCGACTGGCGCGAATCGACCGTCAACGGCGGCAGCTTCCGCGGCGTGGCCTACAGCCAGGCAACCCGACGCAACCCCACCGAACCCGTGCGCAACGAGGACGGCTCATGGTACGAGAACCTCAGCAAGTTTGAGTATGAAAATCCCGTGGCACTTCTCACCGAGGCCGACGGCGATGTAAAGAACACCCAGCTGCGCTATAACGCCGGCATCACCTACAACCCCATACGCGACCTCACCCTTCAGGCCAACTACTCCTACAACCGATTTGTGATGAACCGTGGTTACAGCGAAACGCTCAACCACATATCGGCCCGTCGCGACGGCTACAAAGGATGGTCATCGGTAGGCTCGTCGATCTCAGTCGAGAAGCTTCTCGAACTCACCGCTCAATATGACGCATCGATAGGACGCAACAAGTTCACCATACTTGGCGGTTACAGCTATAACGAAAACAATTACGAAAACATCTGGGTGGATAACTGGGGATTCCAGGACGACTACTTCGGCGGATGGCACAACATCGGCATCGGTTCGGCACTTAAGGACGGAAAGGCCAATGTAGGCTCCTCCAAGTCAATCACCAACCTCATCGGCTTCTTCGGCCGCGCCACCTACTCCTACGACAACAAATACCTGCTCATGGCCGCCCTGCGTTACGAGGGCGCAAGCCAGCTGTGGGGCACCGACAACGCATGGGGTCTATTCCCGTCGGTATCACTCGGATGGCGCATAACCCAGGAGAAGTTCATGCAGGACCAGAACATATTTGACGACTTGAAGCTCCGTGTGGGTTACGGTGTCACAGGCTCACAGCCGCGTGCGTCATTCCTCGGAGTGGCAATGTTGCGCTACGGCTCCTACGCCTACCTCGACGGACAGTGGATTCAGACCATCGTTCCGGCGTCAAACCCCAACCCCGACCTTAAGTGGGAAGAGAAGAAGGAGTTCAACGTAGGTATCGACTTCATGTCGTGGAACAGCCGCGTCAACGGTTCAATCGACTTCTACAACCGTCGCATCGACGGCCTTATCTACGATTACTCAGTGCCCACACCTCCCAACCTTTATAACGTTACAACAGCCAACGGAGGTACAATGGAGAACCGAGGTGTCGAGGTGCTCGTAAACGTGGTTCCTGTTCAGATGCGTGACTTTGAGTGGACCACCTCGGCAAGCTTCTCGATCAACTCCAACAAGCTGAAGAGCCTCTCGGGCAGCGTGTTCAAGACCGAATATGACTTCTTCGACACCGGTACAGCCGAATATTCGGGTCAGGTGACTTCGTCACACCGTGTGCAGGTAGGCGAGAGCATCGGTAACTTCTACGGATTCAAGGTAGTGGATGTCGACGATGAAGGACGATGGATCTACGAGGACCGCAACGGCGAGCTCGTCAACTACAAGGACTTCACCCACGCTCCCGAGGACAAGCACGTGATAGGCAACGGTCTACCTAAATGGTATGCCGGATGGAACAACACCCTGCGCTATCGCCGCTGGGACCTCAACGTGACAATGCGCGGCGCATTCGGATTCCAGGTTATCAACGGTGCCCGCCTCAACTACGAGAACACCAAAAACAGCCGCTTCGAGAACCGACTGAAGACAGTGTTTGACCCCGTGTTTGGCAAAGTGCCTCTAAGCAAGGAGGTAGAGCCCGAGTTCAACAGCTACTATATCGAGGACGGCGACTACTGGAAAATCGACAACATAACGCTCGGCTACACATTCGGCAAGATAGGCAAATACATCCAGTCGCTGCGACTCTACGGCTCGGTACTCAACGCCTTCACATTCACCCACTACAAGGGCATCGACCCCGAAGTGTCGACCGACGGACTCACCCCCGGCTACGACACCCGCGACCGTTATCCGCAGGTACGCTCGTTCACATTCGGAGTCAACGTAAGTTTCTAACCTGATAAATGAATACAACGATGAAAAAACATAATATATTCAAAGCATTTGGCATGGCGGCTCTGCTGCTTGCATCGGCATCATGCACCGAACTCAAGGACGAGAGCTACGGCTCAATCGTGTCATCGCAATATGAACCCAAAACCGAAGCCGATATAAGCTATGTGGTCAACGCCGCCTACATCCCCTGGCGACAGACAATGCTGCTGTGGCAGGGTGTAGTGAGGTCGCAGGAGTTGTCGGCCGACCAGGATGTCATTCCGGCCCGACTCGGTATAGGATGGGTCGACGGATACATCTACAAGCGCTGGCATCAGCACACTTGGACCACCGAGGATGAAGGCGTGCTCAACGGCTGGGAGCGCACGTTCAACGGTGTCACCGCCTGCAACCGAGTGCTGTCGCAGATTGAGGACAATGTCATCGACATTCAGGGCGATGCACGAGAGCGTCTTATCGCCGAGTTGAAAGTGCTTCGCGCATCCTACTATTACGTGCTCATCGACCTCTACGGCAATGTGCCCATCATCACCGACTTCAAGGATGTCGAGCTGCCCGAACAGTCAACCCGCAAGCAGGTGTTTGACTTCATCGTGAAGGAGGTTAACGACAATCTTCCCCTCCTCTCCGACCAGGCACGCGGATACTATTATGCACGTTTCAACAAGTGGGCCGCCCACACCCTGCTTGCCAAGATGTATCTCAACGCCGAAGTGTGGACTGGACAAGCCATGTGGAACGAATGTGTTACCCACTGCAACGCTGTCATCGAACATGCCAAGGCCACCGGCGACTACGGTCTTGAATCCGACATCAACGCCCCCTTTGTCACCGCCAACGAAAATTCAAAGGAGATAATATTTGCCCTTCCGTTCGATGAAATCTACGTGACCGACTGGAATGCATTTGACTTCCACCTCTACACTCTCGCACCCGAGAACCAGGCCACCTACGGCTTCACCGACCGTCCTTGGGGTGGTGTATGCGCAATTCCTCAGTTCATCAATAGCTTCGACCCCGACGACAAGCGTCTTGCCGAGTGGTACATCCAGGGACAACAATATGACGCATCGGGCAACATCCTCCTGCGCAGCTCCGACGGCAATCCTCTCATATATGAAGTGGATGTTCCCTCAATCGACGCATCGGATGTCGACGACGGTTTCCGCTGGGGCAAGTTTGAGTATGCCCACGGAATCACCAACCGCCTCAGCAACGACTTCCCTCTCTTCCGTTACGCCGACATTCTCATGATGAAGGCCGAGGCATTGATGCGTGACGGCAAGCCGGGCGCAGGCGAGCTCGTGACAATGGTGCGCTCACGCGCATTCCCCAACAACCCCGAGAAGGCAGTCGTGACCGACGAGCAACTCAAGGGCGGCAGCGTCTATGACTATGGTCGCCGCGACGAGTATGCCACCTCATCGGAAGGCGGTGCCGACATAACCTACGGCCGCTTCCTCGACGAGCTCGGATGGGAATTCTGTCAGGAAGGCCGTCGCCGTCAGGACATGGTACGCTTCAACGCGTTCACCACCAAGTCATGGTTCTCCCACGACAAGAGCAACGCCGACAAGAACCTCTACCCGATACCCAACAAGGTACTGCTTACCAACAGCAAGCTGCACCAGAACCCCGGATATTAATGTCAACCAACCATATATCCATTTTCTATGATAAAAAATTTAGTTTTAGGCTGGCAATCCTATCCATCTCATCCACACTCACGGCTCAAAGCGTGAGTGTGGACAATGGAGGAGCCACCGTCACCCCCGACGGACAGTGGACCACCCGTGTCACATTCTATTCACCTTCAATCGTAAGAGTAAGCAAATATCCGGGCGCAACGGCTCCCGACAAGAAGAGCTACTCGGTAATCATGCAGCCCGAGAGCGTGACGCTCGGCACTGAGCGCAAGGCCAACGGCGTGACATTGAAGTCGTCGTCGCTGACAGCCTCAATAGGAGCCGACGGTAATGTGCGCTTCTCCGACTCCAAAGGCAATCTCCTGCTGAGTGAAAGCGCATCGAGCCACGCTCCCTGTGTCAACAAGGTCGATGAAGGACGGTTCAAAGTGAGCCAGTCCTACAATCTTGACTCAACCGAGGTGATATTCGGACTCGGTCAGCGCCAATCTCCGGTTCTCAACCAGCGCGGTCAGGATGTAAGGATGTGGTGTGGCAACACCAACATCACGATACCCTACTTCACATCCGACAAAGGCTACGGACTGTACTGGGACAATGCCGGCGACTCAAGGTTTACCGACATTGACAACATTGCATCGTTCACATCGGAGGTAGCACCCTCGATCGACTACTACTTCATCTATCGCGACGGCACTCAGGACGGCGTTATTGCCGGCATACGCTCGCTTACCGGCGAAGCTACCATGTTCCCCATCTGGACCCTGGGACACTGGCAGTGCCGCGAACGCTACAAGAGCAGCGACGAACTCTGTGATGTACTCGACCGTTACCGCGCCCTCGAGATTCCTCTCGACGGAATGGTGCAGGACTGGCAATACTGGGGCTGCGACTCCAACTGGAACGCGATGAAATTTGTTAATCCCCACTACATCAACAAGATGGGCGATGCCAAATGGATGCGTTACCTGCCCAACGACGAAGACCCCAACGCTGTGTATCCCGACCCGCGCATAAAGTCGCCCGAGGAGATGGTGAGCTACGTTCACGACAACAACTCGAAGCTGATGATATCCATCTGGGCCAATTTCGGCCCGTGGACCGACCAATACCGCGAGCTCGACAAGATAGGCGCGCTGTTGCCGTTTGAAACATGGCCGCGCAACCGCGGTGTGCGTCCCTACGACCCGTTCAACCCCAAGGCGCGTGACATCTACTGGAAATATCTCACCAACCTCTACAAGATGGGCATCGACGCATGGTGGACCGACTCCACCGAACCCGACCACTTCGAGGCTCCGGGCGATGCCGACTACATGACCCACGACGGCTCGTGGCGCAGTGTCAAGAATGCATTCGCATTGATGACCAACAAGGGAATCTACGAGCATCAGCGCAAAATGAAGGGCAACAACCGCCGCTCGGTGCAGATGACACGCTGCGGAACATTTGGCCTGCAGCACTACGGCACATTCAGCTGGAGCGGTGATGTGGTTTCCAACTGGAACGTGATGAAAAACCAAATTCCTTCAGGACTGAACTACGTTATCTGCGGAATCCCGTTCTGGAACACAGACATAGGCGGATTCTTCGGCTGGGACTACAAAAACGATCCCAAGAGTCCTGCCATGCAGGAGCTCCAAGTGCGTTGGATGCAATGGGGATGCTTCATGCCCATGATGCGCAACCACTGCTCGTCGCCTATGGTAAGCGAGCTCTACAACTTCGGCAATCCCGGCGACTGGGCATTTGACGCCCAGAAGAAAGCCATCGAGCTTCGCTACCGCCTCATGCCTTACATCTACAGCCTCGCAGGCGATGTGGTGCAGCGTTCGGGCACAATGATGCGTCCGCTCGTAATGGACTTCCCCGCCGACCGCAAGGCGATTACGCTCGACGACCAGTATATGTTTGGCAAGGCGCTTCTCGTAAAGCCCGTCACCGATCCTCTATACACCTATCTTGACGCCGACAAGAACGGCCATACCATATACCCCGACATAACCAAGGCGGCAGCGCCCGTCAACGTTTATCTGCCCGAAGGCAGCAAGTGGTATAACTTCTGGAGCAACGAGGTGAGCGACGGCGGCAAGAATGTGCAGTGCCTCGCCCCCATCGACCGCATGCCGGTATATGTAAAGAGCGGCAGCATCATCCCGTTTGGCCCTGCGGTGCAGTACACTACCGAAAAGCCTTGGGACAGCCTTGAGCTGCGCGTATATCCCGGTGACGACGGCGAATTCATCCTCTATGAGGACGACGGCGAAAGCTACGACTACGAGAAGGGAATGTTTGCTGAAATTCCTTTCCGTTGGGACGATGCCACCCGCACTCTGCACATCGGTCAGCGCAACGGTTCATATCCCGGAATGCTCAACAACCGCAGCTTCAACATCGTTGTCGTAAATCCCGACACCGAAGCCGGTGATATAGCGGCCCACAAGGTGACACGCACCGTAAGCTACGACGGCAATGCCACATCGGTAAAACTGTAGTCCTATACATTTTCCATTCCCACATAATTATAAAGGGGCGCCGCTTACCTCTGCAGCGGCGCCCCTTTTTCGCACCCACACATTGATGGCTGAATAAATCCTCAAGGCACAAGCCGGCCGTTTTCCAACTCCGATTGAAGTAAATCGTATACATAGGCCGGACTCTCTATGTAAAGCCCCGTATCGAAATCCTCCAGTTTGGAAAATGTTTCCGAATTGTGAAACACCGAGATTGCGTCAGGCAACTCCATGCCGTCACGCTCCACAAGATAGCGAACAACATCGGCCGAAATACCTTCAAATAAATATCGTGCAGTGTTATCGTTCATATCTTTTTCAGCATCTTTATCGCTGCCTTAGTGTGAAAGAAATATTGTGATGTAACTTCAGAAAATGTCAGTTCCTCGACAAGTTGCCGTTCACTGATGAAATGCTCAGTGAACATACGCAGTAGTCTGGCAATTGTGTCATCGGCAACCGGGCCTATCACTATATCGTAATCATGTCCCGGCTGCTTAGTATTTATGTCACGATTTACCATGACGAAGCGCGCCCACTCTTCATTTGGAGAGTCGAAAATCTTTATCTTCAGGCCGTGCCTTAAAGCTGAATCCAAATCAAACTCAAAACTCGTCAATATAGGTTCGCCTCGGAACATCTTTGCCGTTCTCGCAGCCATCCTTTCTGCTTGATTGCGAATATCGGTCAGATAGAAACCCTTTCCAAAGTCCTTGTAAGGGCGGCATTTCGCAAGATCTATCTTATCAATCGAAACATTTGAGCCGTGATACAGTATCATCTTATCTCCCCTCCGTTGTTTTGGCATACAACCGTCAAGTCGTCAACACAGTCGTTGAATGACAATGTATGTTCAACATCATAAAATTCCATCAAGAAATCGATTCCCTTGAAACGATTGAGATAATTGCTTGCCTCCTTGATTGTAAGTCTGTGCCTCTTGGCAAATTCTATTATTGCCGTCATCACATAGTCGATAATGTTCTTATCCGCTTTTTTCACCGGCTTCAATTCCACCATAGGTTCAACTTCAAGAGCCGCAGCAATACGACTGATAGTGTCGAAATTGACACATAAGCCATTTTCAACTTTCGATACCATAGCCTTTTGAACACCAATCATCGAACCGACCTCCTCCTGGGTCAGTCCTCTATTTTTTCGGCAAATGTTAAGGAGCTCTCCTATTTTTTTCAATTTAGTGTTCATATTGCAAATATATGAAAAGTTTCCTATATAAGAAACTTTTTCACAGCATATAATGTTCAATCTATTGAATTTTTGTGTGTAACCACAACTCGGATTCATGAACGGGGAGGTATAAAAAAATTCAGGGCTACCTGAATGTCAGGTAGTCCTGAATGTCGGGGTGAGAAGACTCGAACTTCCGACCTCCACGTCCCGAACGTGGCGCGCTGCCAACTGTGCTACACCCCGAGCGCGATTTGCGACCACAAAGATAATGCTTTTTTATAAATCATCAACTAAAAATGTGCCACAATTTATTTTTTGCTTATCTTTGATTGCATCTTAGATACTTACATTCGGCAAAATCAAAATAAATTTGGCTTTTGCTCTCAACTTATTCGTATCTTTGACTCTGTCTTAGATACTTCCGCTCGGCAAAATCAAAATAAATTTTGCTTTTGCTCTCAACTTATTCGTATCTTTGACTGTAGTCTTAGATACTCACGCTCGACAATGCTCAAATAAATTTTGCTTTTGCTCTCAACTTATTCGTATCTTTGAATACTTCTTAGATACTCTCGCTCGGCAATGCTCAAATAAATTTGGCATTGCACTCGACTTATTCGTATCTTTGTCAACATGAAATTAAACGATGTTACATATATGAGGCTGATATTGGCAGCAGTTGCGGCGTTTATCCTCGCCGCATGCGCTTCAATGGGCCGTCCTACCGGAGGCGAATACGATGTCGACCCACCGGTTTACGTTCAGAGCAACCCCGCTATCGGCTCTGTGAACTTCAAAAAGAATCACATCACCATCGACTTTAATGAGAATGTGCAGGTAGAGGATGTGATGAACAAGGTCGTAGTGTCGCCTCCTCAGAAGAACATCCCGTCGATTACGGCAAACGGCAAACGTGTCACGGCCGAATTGCGTGACTCCATGCTGGACAATACCACCTATACCATCGACTTTTCCGACGCGATAAAGGACCTGAACGAGGGAAACACGCTCGACGGATTTGCAATCGACTTCTCGACCGGCGACTCGATCGACTCGTTGCGAATAGCCGGTATGGTTTTCGAGGCGCGTACGCTTGAACCCGCGCAGAATATGCTCGTGGGTGTCTACAGCAACCTCTCCGACACTGCAATAACTACACTGCCGCTTGAACGTATCGGACGCACCAACCAGCTCGGCCAGTTCATAATAAGAGGCCTTAAGCCCGGCAACTATCGCATTTACGCGCTCAACGACATCAACCGCGACTACCATTGGGACCGTTCCGAGGATGTGGCGTTCTACGATGTGACAGTGTCACCATATGCCGAACCTACTACGGTTAACGACACACTCATAACACTCGACGGACGCGACTCCATCGTCACCCATCCGGGCACCAACTACTTCCCCAACGACATTCTGCTCACATGGTTCAACGAAGGATATAAGGCGCAGTACCTCAAGGACTATACCCGTCCCGACCGCCGTCGTCTTCTGCTCAACCTCGCGGCTCCGAGCGACACATTCCCCACCATCACACTGCTCAACGGCCCGGCAGCAGGAAAGCGCATCGACGAGCTTGCGATACTAAACACGGGTATGACACGCGACACACTCGAATATTTCATAACCGACACCGCCCTTATGGCCCAGGACACAATGATGCTTGCACTGCACTTCCTGCGCACCGACACACTGCAACAACTGTCGTGGGGCGACGACACGATAAGGGTGCTCTATCGCGAACCCAAAGCCAACAAAACCAAGGAAAAGAAGGTAAAGAAGAAAAAAGACGACGAGGAAAACAGCGACTCCATCGTCGGGCCTCAGCTCACCTTCCTGAACATATCGGCAAAGACAAGCAACACCCAGGAGATATACCTGCCTATAATATTTGAGATGAACCAGCCCCTCGACACCATCATCCCCGAAGGACTGCATCTTGAGATGATACGCGACACGATATTCGACACCCTTGCCGTGCCGGAACTCGTGAGGGTCGACCCATTCAACACCATGCGCTACAAAGTGGAATACAAGTGGGAGCCCGGTGTAAAATACCGATTCTCAGCCGACTCGGCATCGATAGTAGGCATCTACAACGAGTGGAACAAACCGTTCAAGCATGAGTTCACCGCCCGTGCCCTGGAGGACTACTCGCTGCTCGCATTCAATGTCACGGGTGTGCGTGACTCGGCTATTGTCGAGGTGCTCGGCTCCGACGACAATCCCGTTGCAATAGCTCCGTTGAAGGACGGTGTTGCAGAGTTCCCCTATCTGCAACCCGGCACCTACTACGCCCGACTATATATCGACCGCAACGGCAACGGTGAGTATGACACCGGCAATCTTCTCGACTCCATACAGCCCGAGGAGGTATATTACTACCCCAAGAAGATAGTTCTGAAAAAGAACTGGGATGTCGAGCAAAGCTGGGACATATATGAAACTCCCATCGACCTTCAGAAGCCTCAGGAAATAAAGAAGAACAAGCCCAAGGAGAAGAAGCGCCGTCGCAATCCCGACGGAACATTTGTCGAGGATGAGAACGACAACCGCAACCGCGATGAAGATGAGGACGGCTACTACGACGACACCAACTTCTTCGGTCCCGGCAACCCCAACGGCTCGAGCAACATAGGCAACATGAACAACCAGAACAACCTGCGCAATCTGCGCCGCTAACCGACTGTCAGGTATGGGAATATGCGTTCTTGACAAGGAAACCATAAAAGAGCCCCGGAGCAGCCGGCTGGCCCTGCGGCTCGGACACGACTCGCTTCATGCACTCGTCTACAATCCCGACGACATAGCATCGGCGATCTACCGCCGCCTGCCGCTCGAAGCGTCATCGGCATCGCTGATGAAATCGCTCGAGGAGGTGGTCTACGACAATCCCGTGCTGCTGAGCGACTTCCTGCAGATTGACATATTGATCGACACGCCTCGGTTTGCGATAGTACCCGACGACATCATAGCCGGCGACAGTGACATGCCGCGGGCGCTCCTCATCAAGGCCATCGGCGAGGAAGCGGCTTCGGGCGAAGTGATTGTCGACGACATGACGCACATCGGAGCTACGATTGTCATGTCGGTCGACAACAACATAACGGCTTTCCTGCGCCGCACGTTCAACAATCCCGTGATAAGACATAACCTGTCGCCGCAATGCCGCTACTTCTTCGACAAGAACCGCATTGACAACGCCGGCAAGATGTATGTCAACCTGCGCCGCGATGCGATGGACATCATCGTGCTTGGCAATGACTCGTTGCGCATGGCCAACACATTCCGGTTCCGTGACATCATGGACGCCGTCTACTACATCATGGCCTGCCGTGACATGCTCGACCTCGACCCTGCCGGCAACGAGCTCCTCATAGCCGGCGATGAAGCGTTGCGCGATGAAATCACCCCCATTCTGCGCAAATTCCTCGGATATGTAATGCCGGTGGTCCCGCCCGCCTACATTCTCAAGGACGACGAGCAATGGGGAAAAGCTCCGTTTGACTTAATAATACTGCCGCTATGCGAATAATAAGAGGAAAATTCGGCCGTCGCCGATTTGACGTGCCCACCAACATTTCAGCACGCCCTACTACCGACTTTGCGCGTGAAAACATATTCAACGTGCTTGAAAACATGGTCGACTTCGACGGATTGAAGGCTCTCGACCTGTTTGCCGGAACGGGTGCCATAACATTTGAGTTCCTTTCACGCGGATGCGCCGAAGTGACATCGGTTGAAAAGGCCGCCACGCAATACAAGTTCATCAAGCAGGTGGCGCAGCAGCTCAACTGCAAGAACCTCAACCTCATCAAAGGTGACGCATTCAAGTTTATCGAGAGTTGCGCAACCAAATTCGACATAATCTTCGCCGATCCCCCTTACGACCTGCCCAACTTCGGCGAGGTTCCCTCACGCATACTCGGCTCACGGATGCTGTCGCCCGACACCATTGTAATAGTCGAGCACTCCAAGGCCTACGACTTCTCGTCGCTTCCCGGATTCTTCGACCACCGCACCTACGGATCGGTAAATTTCTCGCTCTTCCGTCTGGGCGATAATGAAGAAACGACCGAAAAGGATGAAAATGAGTAAATAAGAGTGTCACAATTGTGAATATGGGGATTTTTGGCTAATTTTGCAACGAATAGGCCGGGGAGCACTATATGCCGGCATTCACAAGTACAACGATGGGATTGAATCAGCAACATGAAGCAACGCTTCGCGACACTGTCAGGCGACTGTCGGACACCGACAACCTGACCAACATCTGCCCCTCGCAGTGGCAGGGCCAACCGCTTCCCTCGCAGCAGGCGGTCAAGGAAATCATCTACCTTTCGCGAGCCCTGATTTTTCCCGGATTCTTCGGCGACAGCGATGTGACACGCAACAATGTGACTTACTTCACCGGATTGTGGGCCGAAAAGCTCTATCACCTGCTCGTTGACCAGATTCACGCCGGATTGTCGATGGATATATGCACCGACACAGCCCCCGATTACGATGAGATGGAGCACAAGGCTGCCGAAAAAGCGGCCGAGTTCATCAAGCAGCTCCCCAATCTGCGCCGACTCCTCAACACCGATGTCTACGCCACCCACCGAGGCGACCCTGCGGCAACCTCCACCCAGGAGGTGATATATTGCTATCCCGGCATACGCGCCATCTGCAACTACCGCATAGCCCATGAGCTGATAAAGCTCGATGTGCCTATAATACCCCGCATGATAAGCGAGCAGGCCCATAGCGAAACGGGTATCGACATACACCCCGCAGCCACCATTGGCGAAGGCTTTACCATCGACCACGGAACCGGCGTGGTGATCGGCGCTACCGCCATACTCGGAAACAATGTCAAGCTGTATCAGGGTGTGACACTCGGAGCAAAGAGCTTTGACATGGATCCCGACGGCAACCCCATCAAGGGAATACCGCGTCACCCCATCATAGGAAACAACGTAATCATATACTCCAACGCCTCCATCCTGGGACGCATAACAATCGGCGACAACGCCATCATAGGAGGTAACATCTGGGTAACCCAGAATGTAGCCCCGGGAGAACGACTCATTCAAGCAAAAGCCAACAACGTTTTAAGAATCAAGCAGTGATGAATACTGAAAAATTTGAAATGGTAGCAAAGACCTTCCAAGGACTGGAAGAGATCCTGGCCGACGAGCTTCGCGGAATCGGCGCCCTGAACGTACAGCCCGGACGCCGCATGGTAGCGTTTGAGGGCGACCTCGCCACTCTCTACAAGGCCAACCTGTGCTGCCGCACCGCCCTGCGCATCCTGAAGCCCATCTACAAATTCACGGCATCGGACCCCGACGCGCTCTATGAGATGACAAAGGAGTTTGACTGGACTTCGGTGCTATCAATCGACAAGACATTCTCCATTGATTCAGTTGTCAACTCCGAGCAGTTCACCCACTCGCGTTATGTCACCTACCGCGTCAAGGATGGCATCGTCGACTTCTTCAAGGACCGTTTCGGTGCCGACAAGCGTCCCGGCGTGCGCCTGCAGGATGCCGATGTAATGATAAACGTGCACATCGACGGCAACCGCGTCACGCTGTCGCTCGACTCATCGGGCGAGTCACTACATAAGCGCGGCTATCGCGTGGCACAGACCGAGGCTCCCATCAACGAAGTGCTGGCCGCCGGCATTCTGCTCAAGAGCGGATGGAAAGGCGAGTGTCCGCTCGTCGACCCCATGTGCGGCTCGGGCACATTCCTTATCGAAGCCGCCCTCATCGCCGCCAACATCAATCCCGGAGTCTATCGCAAGCGCTTTGCATTCGAGCAGTGGAAGGACTTCGACGAAGAACTCTTTGAAAGCCTCTACAACGACGACTCGCAGGAGCGCACATTCGACTACAAGATCTACGGAAGCGACATATCGCCCAAGGCAATCGCCATCGCCGAGCAAAACATCAAGCAGGCCGGCGTGGGACGCTACATCGACCTCAGCATAAAGCCCCTGTCGCAGTGGACTGAGGCTCCCGCCGACGGAGTGCTCGTAACCAATCCCCCCTACGGCGAGCGCATCTCGGTCAACGACATGGACGGCCTCTACGAGATGATAGGCAACAAGCTCAAAAACGTGTTCAAGGGCTACCACGCCTGGATTATCGGATATCAGGACGAGTATTTCCGTCGCATAGGACTGGCACCCTCATTGAAGATGCCCCTGCTTAACGGTTCGCTCGAGTGTGAGCTCCGCGAATACATCATCTTCGAGGGCGACTACAAGAGCTTCCGTCGCGAAGGTCACTCGCTGAAGGATCCCGAGAGCAACTCCTCGCCCAAGGAGAGCAAGCCCAAGCGCCGCCTCACCGACGACGAATGGCGCAACAACGCACGCCGCAAGGGATTCGGAGGCAAGAAAGGCGACCGCCCCGAAAAGCGTGGCGAGAAACACAACGCGCTCAAGGAAAAATATAAGCCGAAACCGCTCGGTCGCAAGAAATATCCGTCAAACAAGCCCGAAGTGGAGCCGACTCAGGAACCTTCGGAAAACCCGCTGGCAATACGCCGCAACGAAAAGGCGCTGAAGTCAATACTCGGACGCAAGCCCACCCTTCCCGTAATGCGCCGCCGCGGATGGAAGCGCAACGACGAAAACAACGACTCATCATCCAACGAAAACAAATAACGTAGTAACCACTTAACAACCCGTGAATATGCAGCAACCCATCGACATTCTGCTTCTTGGTTCGGGAGGCCGTGAATCGGCTCTCGCATGGAAAATCAGCCAAAGCCCGCTTCTCGGCAAGTTATACATAGCCCCCGGAAACGGAGGCACTACCCAGTATGGTACCAATGTCGACATGTCGCCTACCGACTTCGACGCAATCGATAAATTTGTAACCGACAACGGCATCAAGATGATTGTCGTAGGCAACGAAGACCCGCTTGTAAAGGGCATCTACGACCGATTTGCCGACAGTGACATACTTGTCGTAGGCCCAAGCCGTGCAGGTGCCGCGCTTGAAGGCAGCAAGGACTTCGCCAAGCAGTTCATGGTGCGTCACAACATCCCCACCGCACGCTACCGCAGCTTCACTGCCGACAACATCGAGGAGGGATACCGCTTCCTTGAAGAGCTGAAGCCGCCCTACGTGCTCAAAGCCGACGGACTGGCTGCCGGAAAGGGCGTGCTCATACTCCCCACCATCGAGGAGGCCCGCGAGTCGCTTAAGGAGATGCTTTCGGGAATGTTCGGAGCATCATCGGCCACAGTGGTAATCGAGGAGTTCCTCTCGGGCATCGAATGTTCGGTATTCGTGCTCACCGACGGCAACGACTACCGCGTGCTCCCCGTAGCCAAGGACTACAAGCGCATAGGCGAAGGTGACACCGGACTCAACACCGGCGGAATGGGCGCAGTAAGCCCAGTACCGTTTGCCGACGACACCTTCATGGAGAAGGTGCGCACTCGCATAATCGAGCCCACCGTCAAGGGACTTGCATCGGAAGGCATCACTTATCGCGGATTCATATTCCTCGGCCTCATCAACGTTGAGGGCGAGCCTATGGTAATCGAGTACAACGTGCGCATGGGCGACCCCGAAACCGAAGCAGTAATGCTGCGCATCGACAGCGACCTCGTCGAGCTGATGCAGGCAGCCGCCCGAGGCAACCTCGGCGACCTCGAGCTCCGTCAGGACCCGCGCACGGCAGTGACCGTGATGATGGTGTCGGGCGGATACCCCGGAAGCTACGAAAAGGGCAAACTCATCAGCGGCCTCGACAAGGTGACGCAAAGCACCGTGTTCCACGCCGGTACCAAGCGTGACGCCGAGGGCAATGTCGTGACATCGGGCGGACGAGTTCTTTCGGTAAGCTCCTACGGCGACAGCATAGCTGACGCACTTGCCAACAGCTACGCCTCAATCGCGCTCATCGACTTTGACGGCCATTATTTCCGTCGCGACATAGGCCGCGACCTCATGGCTCTACAACAGAAATAATCCCTACAGGCTGTGAAGGAGCAGGAAATCACACGATATCTGCACTCACGCTATGGCATGATGCTGATGATGGCCGCAGCCGTCATCGGCACCATTATTGCCTATCGCAACGGCGACATCGTCTACATAACGGGCAACAACGGATTCGGACTTCCATCGGCCAACGAATGGATTACCGACCGTTACGCCTCGCTGTGGGCCGGAATCGCCGTCAATGTACTGCTCGCCCTGCTCCTCTCCTACATGAACAGGCGATTCAACGTGCTGCGCACCATGTCACACCTGTTTGTGGGCATGTTCATGATCATGCAGGGGGACTCCCCTCCATCATGGGGCAGTTCTACGACGGCACCGTCATGTGCGCGATACTTCTATTCGCCATAATACCCCTCTTCTCAACCTTCCAGAATCCCGACCTCACGCGCCGCATATTCCTCACCTTCTTCCTCATCAGCATAGGTTCGCTGACAAGTTACGCCTATGCCATATACATTGTGGCCTTCCTGGTGGGATGCCTGCAGATGCGCTCGTTCACAATGCGCGGACTGATGGCGGCCGCTATCGGCATCGTAACGCCCTATTGGATTCTGTGGGGATTCGGCATCATATCGCCGTCCAACTTCACGCTACCCGAGTTTGTGAGCCTGTTCAACGCACTTGAAGGCCGAGAGCTTGCGCAGATTATCGTCTACACGGGCGTGACGCTGTTCCTCGGATTCGGGTTCGGCACACTTAACCTTATGCGAATCTACCGTTACAACGCCCGCACACGCGCCTACAACGGATTCTGGCTCGTAGTGTCGCTGATTACGGTTGTGCTCATTTTCGTCGACTACAACAATCTCATAATCTATCTGCCCATACTTAAC
This sequence comes from Muribaculum gordoncarteri, assembly GCF_004803695.1. Lineage (NCBI taxonomy): Bacteria > Pseudomonadati > Bacteroidota > Bacteroidia > Bacteroidales > Muribaculaceae > Muribaculum > Muribaculum gordoncarteri. Next base: position 3,137,556 of record NZ_CP039393.1, on the reverse strand, counting down.
TGCTGCTCGGCCCTGCAGATAGGCCACTTCTTCAGGTTTAACAACCAGCTGCGCAGTTACATTCCCATCCTCTGTATAATAGGAACCTACACCGCACTCTACATCTGGAGCATATCTATATGAAAGTCATCATCTCTATATGAAAGTCATCATCTCTATATGAAAGTCATCATCGAAAACAAGATACCCTTCATCAAGGGGCTGCTTGAGCCCATTGTCGACAACGTAACCTACCTGTCGCCCGATGAAATCACCAACGAAGCGTTACGTGACGCCGACGCGCTGATAACGCGCACACGCACACGATGTGACGCCCGGCTGCTCGACGGCACCACGTGCAAGTTCATAGCCACCGCCACCATAGGCACCGACCACATCGACCTCGACTACTGCAAGACCAACGGCATAACCGTGGCCAACGCTCCGGGATGTAACGCTCCCGCCGTAGCGCAATACGTGTTCGGCTCCATCGCAATATGGCGTAAGGCAGTCGACGACCGCCGACCGCTGTCGTCGCTCACCATAGGCATAGTGGGCGTAGGTCACGTAGGTTCAATCGTGGAGCGATGGGCACGGCAGTTGGGAATGAAGGTTCTGCTCTGCGACCCTCCGAGAGCCGAGCGCGAAGGCGACGCGATGTTCACCGACATGGCATCCATAGCACGCCTGGCCGATGTGATAACATTTCACACACCCATGGCCCGACAGGGAGCGCACCCCACCTTCCACCTGCTCGACGGCTCCTCCACAGCTGAGCTTGGCCGCAAGCCGCTTGTAATAAACTCTTCGCGAGGCCCCGTGACCGATACACAATCGCTGATCGACGCACTCGACAGCGGTGCGATAGGAGCCGCAGCCATCGACTGCTGGGAAAACGAGCCGACAATATCACGCCCGCTCCTTGAAAAAGCGCTCATAGCCACTCCCCACATAGCGGGATATTCGCGCGAAGGCAAAATACGCGCTACCACCATGGCGGTAAACGCGCTCACGGCCCACTTCAACCTCCCACAAGTGGAGATGCACGAAAAAGTCGCTCCCGGCGCAGCCGAGAGCGTTACATTGGAAGCCATAGCCGAGAGCTACACTCCGGCGGCCGACACTTTATCGTTGAAAGAAAATCCCGAGAGGTTTGAGCAGCTGCGCAACACCTACGATTACCGTCACGAAGTGATGTGATCGCGGTAGCGCTTCACCACATCATCGATTGAGATTCCGAGTATATCCATTTCCCTGAACACATCGTCGAGCGTGTCATGGAAAAACTCGTCACGACGCTCCTCGACGATTATGTCACGCGCGTCGGGCGACACAAAGTAACCCAAGCCGCGCTTCACGTAGATTATCTCCTTCATCTGCATATACTCGTAAGCCTTTATAACAGTGCGGTTATTGACAGCAAGCTCAACCGAAAGCTCCTTTATCGAAGGAACTCGCCCGTCGACAGCCCACTCTCCCGACATGATGTTGCCGAAACAGTAGTCAATTATCTGCTTATATATCGGTTTATTGTTCTTGAAGTCCATTGACTGTTATATTTGACGATTGCTTATCACCTTATGGGTGCGATATAGTACAAAGATACTACAAATAAGCAATATAACCCCAAGTACTATGACGAAAGATTCCATACCTTCAGTCACCAGCTTCATGACGCTTTCGACATCGCTGCTGCTTTTTTCCCAGAATCGTCCGTAGATGGCCATAACCATACCGTAGATGCCTCCTACGAAACTCATCGATATAAGTGCAACAACCGACCAAACCATACCAAGCAGTATGCGGTTGGTTGTGCGCTTCATGACAACATAGAGGCACACCGATATCGGAAACAGGTTTTCGATAATTGTAAACCCGTAGGTAGAAGCGGAAAGACTGCTACGTAACGCCAAAACACGCGCTATGTCGGCATTATCCTTAAGCATGTCACATGGCATGCCCCCAAAAACGGGAAGATAGAGAAGTATAGGAACCACAATGCATACATAGCCTATGATGAATGTCGACTTTTCGGCACCGGTAGCCGGCAGCACGGTTTCAACATCAAGTCCGTTGCGTGACGCAAATATCGTGGGCGCAAACACAAGCATCATCGACAATGCCCCCTTAACAGCCAGGAACAATCCATAGCCCAGTCCTGCTACTCTTTCCGATAGTATCACAATCACCATCCCCAAAATCGAAAAAGCGGGATAGATTATCAGCTGCTTCTTTATATAAGGAAAATAGAAGCGGGCCACGCGGCCTACCCTTCTCCATGAAAACGAATCCATGCAATCACATTTAGCGTCCATCTCGGTTAATCATTTAGAAGTTTTACAATATTGTCACGCGCGTCGGCGTTCATCAACGCCGAGTAGAGCAGCACATAGTCGATGTCGGTATCGGTGTCGCCGTCATTTTTCACGATGGCGTTGAATCGTCCGGCAACACGCTCGATGTAGAGCGCACCCACCGGCGGCTCCGAAGCGCTCACAAAGGCAATGCGGCCGAGAATCTCGTCGACAGTCGACGCCACTAGGAGTTGTCCGTGATTCAGCACCAAAAGCCCGTCAAATAGGTTCTTGAAATCCCACACGGTGTGGGTCGACACGATTATCGTCTGCTCCTCGGTGATGTTCTCTACGATTATCTCCTGCAGCAGTTTCTTCGACGATATGTCGAGCCCGTTGGCCGGTTCGTCGAGAAGGAGCACCTGCGTGCGCAGCGAAAGAGCATAGGCAAGCTGTGCCTTCTTGCGCGTTCCGAGCGACATGCCGTCAAGGCGCTCCGCCGGGTTTATACCAAAACGGCCAAGTATGTCGGCAAGCAGCTGAGGGTCAAAGGTCGGGAAAAATTGAGCGTGCATCTTCACAAACTCGTCGATCGTGCGCCCCGGAAACGGCATGTTGTCGCCAAGGAAAAATATCCGCTGCATGTCGGAAGGGCGTCGCGACGCTATCGGGTCGCCGTTGAGCAAACACTCACCACTGCCGGGATAGAGCAATCCGGCCATCAGGTGCAGCAATGTCGTCTTTCCGGCTCCGTTCTCTCCAAGGAGCAGATAGACACCCCCGCCAATCGAGGCCGAGGCGTTGGTCAACGCCTCGGCACCCTTGCGGTAAGCAAATTTAAGCCTTCTCAGTTCTAACATGTAATGTGATTTTTTAACTACAAGTGTAAGTATGAATTGTAAGTATGAAGCTGTAATGTCATTTATTTAACCGGAGTCACGGTGTAACCGGCATCCTGAAGCTGCTTGATGAGTCCGCGCTCGCCCACGAGATGACCTATACCCACGGCTACCATTATCGATTCGTGGCCCACGGCATCCTTGATGGTCTTGATCCAGTTGTCGTTGCGGTCATAGAGCATGTGCTTTGCAGTTTCCTCGTCCATGCCTATTTCAGGGGCAAACATCACCTTCTCTATAGCGGCAAGATCGCCTTCGGTGTAGGCGCGTGCCAATTCCTTCACATGGCCTATGGCCTCTTCATCGGTACGTGCTGCCTTGAGAAGTCCCTCGGCTTGGTCGGCGATAGGGTCGCCAAACAGCAGATTCATCTGGAATTCAACTGTTTCAAAGTCCTTGATGGCCTTGCCAAGTTCCTTGGCCTTCAGCTGTACCGTCTGGTCGAGCTGCTGCGAAGCGTTGAAGCCGGGGAAAGCCACCATGTTTTGGAACATTGCTATCTGAGTGGCAACCATCGAGGGCTTAAGCATATTGAGTTGGTCAAGCGTAGCCATGCCGCTGGTATATTTCTTCAACACGGCATTTATCGAGTCATACTGCTCAGTGGTGTAAAGCTTGTTGAGAGTACTGTCGGCAGGTGCCATGGCCAGCGACAAAATCGACTGCTGGGCCTCGGGCGATACCATGAGAGCCATGTCGATTTCACCGTAAACGGCATCGACTCCTTTCAAAGCGTCATTAAAGCCGGGGGTCTTGTCGAGCATGTCGACGGGTGCCACGTGGTGAGTGCCGAAGAGATAGGAATCGCCCTTTACTCCGTTGCCTGAAACTTTCCATAACAATTGTGCGTTGCAGCTCATCGATGCTACAATCACTGCTAATGTCAAAAATAACTTTTTCATATTGCTATATAATTAATGTTTATAAGTTCAGCGTGATGTAGTAGTGTAGTCATATACATCACTACCATACCGCAAAGGTATATCCTTTATTTCACATCTCCAAATTTTTTCTAATTTTTTTTAATACATAGCATGAGTGGGGATGGTATGCCGGAGGCATTACATGTGCGTAACCGCGGGTGAGCGAAGCGTCACCCGTGAACCCCCGCGTTAGCGCAAGGGCTGCGTTAGCTGCCCAATAAGGTTAGCCTCATGCAAACGCGCCTTTAGGTGCGTGCAGCGTGAGGTCATGTCGCGCCTCCCACCATCCCCGAGGGCTGCGTAGCTGCCCAATAACCCACTACAACCAAGGATATGCCCAAACGTGTATCCACCAAGCGAGAGGCCAATTGTAAAAATCAAGCATTTATTCACGTTAATTTGGTTAATATGTGTTAAATAATTGGGGGGGTAATTTTTTAACGTAAATTTGCACAGCTACAAAACCAATCAGCATGAAAAACCTAATCAATCAGGTTCTAATGCCCCCAAAACAAACGAAATTTAAGTTATCCTTAAATATCAGGTCAAATTAATTCCTTAAATTACCAAATGACATTCAACAGAATTCTTGTGGCCACATTGTTGGGCATGGCTCTCGTAACAGGAGCACCCCACGTAAATGCGGCGGGTCAGCCCCAAACGGCGACCGACACACAGCAATCCCTGGTAACAGCCACGGGCACAGTGTTTGATTCATTCGGCGATCCGTTAATCGGAGCCACTGTACGAGAAAAAGGCAATCCAAGCAATGCTTGCGCCACCGACCTCGACGGTAACTACACCTTATAAGGTGCGCCCCGGTGCGGAACTCGAAATCTCCTTCGTGGGATGTGAAACTGCAGTTTTAAAGGCCGGCGAAGGCGTTGAAACAACCCTCAAAGAGGACTCCCATGTACTTGACGACGTTGTCGTAGTGGGATTCGGTACTCAGAAGAAAGTAAACCTTACCGGTGCCGTGGGCGTAGCCACAGCAAAGGACATCGCAGCCCGCCCGGTAAAGAACGCAACCGAAGCCCTGCAAGGTCTTATCCCCGGTCTTCAGCTCACTCGTAATGCAGGTGATGTTGAAACCAACATGTCAATCAACATTCGTGGTGTCGGAACAATCGGCGAAGGTTCAAGCGGAGAGCCGCTCGTACTCATCGACGGTATGGAAGGCGATATCAACACCGTCAATCCCCAGGACATCGAAACCATTTCGGTTCTTAAGGATGCGGCATCTTCTTCAATTTACGGTAGCCGCGCTGCCTTCGGTGTAATCATGATTACCACCAAGAAGGGTTCGGAAGGCAAAGTTGTCGTAAACTACAGCAACAGCTTCCGCTGGGCATCGCCCATCGGCATGCCGTCGAGCATGAACAGCTACGACTTTGCTGTGTACTATAACGAAGCCGCTGCCAACGCTAATTGGGGCGTTCAGTTTGACGACGCCACTCTTAAGAACATGATCGAGTTCCAGGAAAACGGCGGCAGCAACATGGGAGGTCTTCCCACCAACGGCGAGGTATGGGGAAAGCCCGCCGGGGACCCCTTCACAAGAGCATACGCCAACACCGACTGGTACTCTGAACTATACCGTGACAACGCCTTCTCGCAGGAGCACAATGCAAGCATAAGCGGCGGTAACGGCAATGTAAACTACTTCGCATCAATCGGCTACCTCGACTATAACGGTATGCTCCGTCACGGTCACGACGGGCAGAAGCGCTACAACGCGGCCGGTAAATTTTCGGCAAAGCTCGCCTCTTGGGTGACATTCAACTACAGCGCACGCTTCGTTCGCACCGACCTCGACCGCCCAAGCCGATTTGACAACGGTCTATACGATAAGATCGGTCGCCAGACATGGCCTAACCTCCCCGTATATGACGAAAACGGCTACTACTTCAACTCCAACGCCGACACCCCCGCAATGTCACTTGCTCTCGGTGGAGTGCGCACCGTTCAACGCGACCAGCTCTATCAGCAGGCCGGAGTAGTTATCGAGCCCATCAAGAACTGGGTTACCCACGTTGAGTTCAACTACTCTACCGACAATTCCGAACGCCGTTCCACTTTCCTCCCCTACTACAACCACAAAGTCGATGGTTCGGTCGATGACACTCAGGGTGACTCCCGTCTTGAACAGTCACTTGCCAAGAACAACTATATGAACTGGAACATCTACACCGACTACAGCTGGACAATGAAAGAGAACCACAACTTCAAAGTTATGCTCGGTTTCCAGTCGGAAGAGATGCGTCAGACCAAATTTAACGCTACCGGTTACGGACTTCAGGACGAAGACCTTCCCGAACTCGACCTCATCACCGGTCTTCGCGGCAACGGCAGCGAGCAGCAGCCTTCAGTAGGAGGTCAGCGCAACCAGTGGTCGATTATGGGCTTCTTCGGCCGTGTCAACTACGACTACAAGGGCCGTTACCTTGTAGAAGGCAACCTCCGTTACGACGGTTCATCACGTTTCCGCTCAGGCCGTCGCTGGACATGGGCTCCTTCATTCTCTCTCGGTTGGAACATCGCCCAGGAGGAGTTCTGGCGTGACTTCACTCCCTACTGCAACCTCCTGAAGCTCCGTGCATCCTACGGTAGCCTCGCCAACCAGAACACCAATGTGTGGTATCCCACCTATCGCACAATGTCAATCGGCCAGGCCAACGGTAACTGGCTCATCAACGGCAAGCGTCCGGCTACCACTTAGGTAAACGGCCTTGTAAGCTCGAGCCTTACCTGGGAAAAGGTGCGCACATGGAACATAGCTCTTGACTGGGGCTTGTTCAACAACCGACTCACAGGTACATTCGATGCCTTCATCCGCTACACCGACGACATGGTGGGCCCCGCAGTACAGCTGCCCGCAACTCTCGGTCTTAATCCTCCCTCGGCCAACAACTGCGACCTCAAGACCAACGGATGGGAACTTACCCTCGCATGGCGCGACCGCACCGCATTCGGCCTCAATTACGGTGTATCATTCAACCTCTCTGACGCACGCACCTATATCCGCAATTATCCCGGCAATGCAACCCGGTCTATATGGAGTCACAATAACGGCCGCGAAATCAACGAAATATGGGGTTATGAAACCATCGGTATAGCCAAGAGCAACGCTGAAATGGAAGCACACCTTGAAGCCGTTGGCGGACAGGAGTCCCTTGGTTGGGACTGGGGCGAAGGCGACATCATGTACCGCGACCTCGACGGAAACCCAGGCATCAATTCAGGAGCTGAAACTCTTGACGACCACGGCGACTTAAAGGTTATCGGTAACGAGACTCCCCGCTTGTTCTACGGTATCGACCTTAACGCAAGCTACAAGGGATTCGACATCCGCGCATTCTTCCAGGGCGTAGGCAAGCGTGACTTCTTCTCCTACTCACCCATCTTCTGGGGTGTCACCAGCAACATGTGGTGGTCGGCAGCTCTCGGTGAACATCAGGACTACTACCGCGGCAAGGATCTCGGTCTGCCCGATCGTATAATTCCGGCAAATACCGACGCTTACTATCCCCGTCCCGTATTTGATCAGGACAAGAACCAGAAGGCACAGACCCGCTACCTCCAGGATGCATCCTACATCCGTCTGAAGAACCTCCAGGTAGGCTACACCATTCCTCAGGAGTTGAGCCGCAAGTTCTTCGTTCAGAATCTCCGTCTTTATGTATCGGTCGACAACCTCTGGACGCACACCAAGCTCTCCAAGGTATTTGATCCCGAAACAATCAAAGGCGGTTACAACGGAAGCTACGGTAACGCATATCCCCTTTCTCGCACTTGGGCATTCGGATTATCACTTACTCTCTAATCATTAAATCACAGTAACAATCATGAAATACAATAAAATATCACATCTTTCGGCAGCATTGGCCGTGGGAGGATTGATGATGTTCTCATCTTGCTCCGACTTCCTTGAAAAGGAGCCGATGTCGCAGATTTCTCCCGAAAAATACTACTCGACTCTGGCTCAGATACGTGCCGTAGTGCTTGACGAGTATCCCAATACTCTCCCGAGCCACGGCAACTGGAGCTATGGATTGTTTGGAGGTGACTCAGGCACTGACAACCAGATATATGTCACTGCCGACAACAAATACACCACCGACCGCTGGCTCGTAGCCAACACCCACGGAACATGGAGCTTCACCCGCATCTACTACATCAACTTCATGCTCACAAACGCGCTTGCACGTTACGGTGAGGACATCAACGGATCGGAGAACACCATCTACGGAAACCTCAGCGAAATAAAGCATGCGCTCGGCGAAGGCTACTTCCTCCGTGCCTACCAGTACTTCAACCGTCTGAAGACATTCGGCGACTTCCCCATCATCACCGAGCCGCTGCCCGACGACATGGCTACCCTTACCGAGGCCAGCAAGCGTGCACCCCGCAACATGGTGGCCCGCTTCATCCTTGAGGACCTCGACAAGGCCGCCCTGTTGATGAGCGAAACCAACTACAGCTCTCAGTACATCAACCGCGACCTCGCTCTGCTCTTCAAGTCACGCGTGGCTCTCTACGAAGCCACCTGGCTGAAATACTTCAAGGGCACTGCATTCGTGCCCGGCGGTGAAGGATGGCCCGGAGCAAGCTACAACCCCGACTTCTCTTATCCCTCAGGCTCAATCGACGAGGAAATCAAGTTCTTCTTCCAGCAGGCCATGGCGGCTGCCAAGGAGGTAGGCGACAAGTATGTAGGCAACCTCACCGCCAACACCGGTAAAGTTCAGCAGTCAGCCGACGAGCCCGCCAACCCCTACTACAACATGTTCTGCGACGAAGATTTGTCGGGCTATCCCGAAGTTCTTCTCTGGCGTCAATACGGCCGCGGACTTGTAACTCACAATGTCAATGCAGCAGCCGGTCGTGGCAACCAGCGCACAGGTCTTACCCGTGGCTATGTTCAGAACTTCCTCATGGCCGACGGTACTCCCGTCTACACCCATGGAACCTATGCCGACGGCGACGGATACTACATGGGCGACAAGACAATTGCCGATGTACGCGTCAACCGCGACTCTCGTCTTAGCGTATTCCTTAAGGAGCCCGGACAGAAGAACATCCTCTTTGAGCCCGACAACGGACAGGGTACCGAAGTTGTTCCCGTTGAGCCCTATCCCCTTATCACCCTCGGTGATGACGAGCGCGGCTACGCTACAGGCTATGCACTCCGCAAGGGCGGCAACTTCAACCGCAAGTACTATGCCAACGGTGGCGGCTACACCGCAGCTCCCTGTTTCCGCGCCGTTGAGGCTCTCCTTAACTACATGGAGGCTTCCTACGAGCTCAACCACACAATCGACGGTACAGCCGACTCTTACTGGCGCGCAATACGCACACGTGCAAAAGTAGATCCCGACTACAACAAGACCATCTCGCTCACCGACATGAACAAGGAGGCCGAGAACGACTGGGGTGCCTACAGCGCAGGCGCACTGTTGACCGACCGTACGCTCTACAACATCCGTCGCGAGCGTCGTTGCGAGCTTCTCTCTGAAGGTTTCCGTGATGCCGACCTCAAGCGCTGGCGTTCTTACGATCAGCTCATCACCTCACCCGCTCACCTTGAAGGTATGCACCTCTGGAACACTCCGATGCAGAATTGGTACACCGATTTGGTTTGGAACGAAGCCAATGCCAACGTTTCGGCACCTGAAAAGAGCGAATACCTCCGTCCATTTGAACGCACCGAAGGTCAGGCTGCCTACAACGGCTGTACATGGCGCATGGCTCACTACCTGAACCCGCTGCCCATCAACGAGCTTATGCTCACCTCACCCGATGGAGCAAGCCCCTCGGAATCGGTACTCTACCAGAATCCTTACTGGCCCCTCGTTGCAGGAAAGCCGGCTGAAAAGTAATCCTCAGGCAATTCCAAATATCAGAAAACAGGTAATTAAGATTAGTTTATAACAGGTATTCCCGGCAGGGGCGCGAACTTAGGTCCGCGCCCCTGACTTTTTCAGCCCGTTACAAACCAAAAAACGGCACAAAAACGGCTAAAACACATTTCATGAATTGCAAATTAGGAGGGCAAACGCTATCTTTGTGTCTTAGTAACAACAATAACCCCAATGATTATGGATTTTGCTGACAAGTGCTACCGCGTATTCGACGACACTACACGACTCTATCACGAGTATGACAATGTTGACGCCAAGGTAGACAACCCCTACGAGAACGGCTCTATCGAGCACACACTCTTCGCCAAGAACTGGATCGATGCCGTGCAATGGCATCTTGAGGATATCATACGCGACCCCGAAATCGACCCTGTGGCCGCACTGGCCCTGAAGCGTCGCATCGACCGCTCCAATCAGGACCGCACCGACATGGTTGAGGAGCTCGACACCTACTTCCGCGAAACCTACAAGGATGTGAAGCCTCTCGACGGCGCGACAATCAACACCGAAAGCCCCGCGTGGGCCCTCGACCGCCTCTCGATTCTCGCCCTGAAGATCTATCACATGGAGGTGGAAGTGGCCCGCACCGATGCGTCGCCCGAGCACATAGCCAAGTGCCAAGCCAAGCTCAACGTGCTGCTTGAACAGCGCAGCGACCTCATCACGGCCATCAATCAGCTCCTCGACGACATTGCCGCCGGACGCAAGTACATGAAGGTCTACCGACAGATGAAGATGTACAACGACCCCGACACCAACCCGGTACTCTATGCCAGCAAGTAACGGGCTGCCCAGGAATCTGCTCGTGGCGCGTTTCTCGGCGCTCGGCGATGTGGCCATGACCATTCCGGTGGTCTACTCGGCATGTCGCTGCAACCCCGACACGCGCTTCATCTTCATAACCAAGCCGGTGCAGGAGTCGCTCTTCATCAATCCCCCCGAAAACCTCGTGGTGATAGGGGTCGATGTGAAAAACGAGTACAAGACACCGCGCGACCTGTGGCGACTCTTCAAGGAGCTTCGCGCACAATACTCGATCGACGCATTTGCCGATCTCCACGGCGTGCTGCGCTCATTTTTCCTGCGCGCAGTGTGTACGCTGCACGGCATGAAATGTCACTCGATACACAAGGGGCGCATGCACAAGCGCGCACTCACCCGCCCGCGCAACAAGGTGATGCTGCCGCTCATCTCGTCACGCGCACGCTACCGCGAGGTATTCTATCGGTTCGGATTTGCTCTTGAAGAGAAATTCACCAGCCTCTACGGCTCGGACAAGGGCGACCCTGCCATGTTTGCCGACATAACGCCGCCTAAGGCCGAGGGTGAACGCTGGATAGGCATCGCACCGTTTGCTAAGCACAAGGGTAAGATATATCCCCCCGAACTGATGGAGAAAGTCGTGGCCGAACTGGCTGCCATGCCTTCGACCAAGATATTCCTCTTCGGCGGAGGCGACTATGAGCGCAAGATTCTCGGCGAATGGGCGTCGCGCTACAACGGAGTGACATCACTTGCCGAGACCCGTCACGGATTTGCCGTGGAACTCGCCCTGCTGAGCCATCTCGACACAATGGTGTCGATGGACTCGGCCAACATGCACCTCGCCTCGCTCGTCGGGGTGAGAGTGGTGAGCGTGTGGGGCGCCACCCACCCCTACTGCGGATTCAAGGGCTTCAGGCAGAAAGAGGCCGACATCGTGCAGCTGCCCATGACTTGCCGCCCCTGCTCGGTGTTTGGCAACAAGCCATGCTCACGCGGCGACTACCACTGCCTTGCCGGCATACCACCGCAAATGATAGTAACCAAAGTAAAATCAATAATTCCCCCGTCGCCCCCAAATGAGTGAAGACTTTGACATACGCGCCTCGCAGAGCGGCAAGGACCGCGACTCCGACTTTGAAAAGGCGTTGCGTCCGTCGGAGTTTGACTCGTTCAGCGGTCAGGACAAGATAATCGAGAACCTGAGGGTGTTTGTGGCGGCCGCCCGCATGCGAGGCGAGTCGCTCGACCACGTGCTGCTGCACGGCCCTCCCGGCCTCGGCAAGACAACCTTGTCGCAGATTGTGGCCAACGAGCTCGGCGTGGGCATAAAAATCACGTCGGGCCCCGTGCTCGACAAGCCCGGCGACCTTGCCGGCATACTCACCTCGCTCGAAGAGAACGATGTGCTCTTCATCGACGAGATTCACCGCCTCAGCCCCATCGTCGAGGAGTATCTCTACTCGGCCATGGAGGATTTCCGCATCGACATCATGATCGACAAGGGACCCGGTGCGCGCTCGGTACAGCTGAGTCTGTCGCCCTTCACGCTCATCGGAGCCACCACGCGAAGCGGACTGCTCACATCGCCCCTGCGTGCCCGATTCGGCATAAACTGTCACCTTGAGTACTACGACCACGAAGTGCTCGAGCGCATCGTGTTGCGTTCGGCGCGTCTGCTCGGGGTGAAGTGCACGGCCGAGGCGGCCCACGAGATTGCGTTACGCAGCCGCGGCACCCCTCGTATTGCCAACGCGCTGCTGCGCCGTGTGCGTGACTTCGCGCAGGTCAAGGGCAGCGGAGTGGTGGAACCCGAAATAGCACGTTACGCGCTTGAGGCGCTGAACATCGACCGCTATGGCCTCGACGAAATCGACAACAAGATTCTCACAACGATAATAACCAAGTTCAAAGGCGGCCCCGTGGGACTCACCACCATAGCCACCGCACTGGGCGAAGATCCCGGAACCATCGAGGAGGTATATGAGCCGTTCCTCATCAAGGAGGGATTCATCAAACGCACTCCGCGCGGACGCGAGGTAACCGAACTTGCATGGATACATCTCGGACACTCGCCCGAGGGACGGGGCATGGGTTCGCTCTTCTGATCCGCGTCACCCGGGCAAGGCCCTGAAACCCTCTCTCCCCTACACGATTCACCAACGTATATAGTAAGCAATGGCAGGAATTAAAAGTTTGGTAAAGGATACGGCAATCTACGGGTTGAGCAGCATAATCGGACGCTTTCTCAACTGGTGCCTTGTGCCGCTGTACACCTACATGTTTGTACCGGCCGAATATGGAATAGTCAGCTACCTCTACAACGCTGTGGCTGTGGTGCTGATAATAATCACCTACGGCATGGAAACGGGATTCTTCCGGTTTGCCAACCATGAGCGTTACTCCAATCCCGACGAGGTCTACTCCACATCGCTTGTGTCGCTCGGATTCACCTCGACGATGTTCTTCGCCGCCGTGATGATTTTCCTCTCGCCCATCTCCGAACTGCTGATGTGTGCCGGCCACAAGTCCTACGTGTGGACGCTTGCCCTCGCGGTGGCCATCGATGCCTACACCTCGCTCCCCTTCGCCTACCTGCGTTACAAGAAACGCCCCCTCCGCTTCGCCACTATAAAGCTCATCAACATAGGGCTTAACATAGGTCTTAACCTATTCTTCCTGCTCCTGTGCCCCAAAATCATGAACGTTGCGCCGTGGCTCATCGACTGGTTCTATGCGCCCGACTACGGAATAGGCTATATCTTCACGGCCAACCTCATCGCATCGATTGCGACACTGCTGCTCCTGCTGCCCGACACGGTAAATGTGCCGCTGCTCTTCAATGGCCGCCTGCTGCGTGAGATGCTCCGCTACTCGTGGCCGCTGCTCGTGCTGGGTGTGGCCGGAATAATGAATCAGACCATCTCCACGCTGCTGTTCCCCGATCTGTTTGACGACAAGGCCGAGGCCATGAGGCAGGTCGGCATCTACAGCGCCAACTACAAGATAGCGATAGTGATGGTGATGTTCATCCAGGCTTTCCGCTTCGCCTACGAGCCCTTCATATTCGCACAGAACCGCGAGAGCGGCGACAGCAAGCTGCAGGCCTACCGCGATGCCATGAAGTATTTCATCATATTCGCGCTCTTCATCTTCCTTGGCGTCATGTTCTACCTCGACATAATAAAGTACTTCATCGATAAGAACTACTTCTCGGGACTTAAAGTTGTGCCGGTGCTCATGATGGCCGAGCTCTTCTTCGGCATATTCTTCAACCTATCGCTGTGGTACAAGCTCACCGACAAAACCACCTGGGGCATGTGGTTCTCGCTGCTCGGACTGCTTGTGACGGTGGTGCTCAACGTGCTGTTTGTGCCGAGGTTCGGTTACATGGCATGCGCCTGGGCCGCATTTGCAAGCTACGGCACAATGATGCTCGCAAGCTACTTCATCGGACGGTCGAAATATCCCATAGGCTACGACATAAAAGGCATCTTCAGCTACTTCGTCATAGCAATCGTGCTCTATGTCACGGCCTCGCTTGTTAAGATAGAACCCGAATGGGCCCGGCTGCTTTTCCGCACTGTGCTGCTCGCCGGTTATGTCTACATCGTGTGCCGACGCGAGTCAATCAATCCGCTTGCAATCCTGCGCCGCAACCGGCCTGTAAAAACACCGACAAATAAATGATGTAATATGACAAACTTCAATCTCCAAAAACTAAAGACAAGCCTTTTCGGCTACTTCGACCTGACAGGATTCCTCATTCCGCAGGAGGAGGCTGAAACCGAAATACGCGAAGGCGTGTCATTTCGCGGCATCAACATCATAATCCTGATTGTGGCCATATTCATAGCGTCACTTGGATTGAATGTCAACTCTACCGCTGTCATAATAGGTGCGATGCTCATCTCGCCGCTCATGGGGCCTATAATCGGTATGGGGCTTGCTGTCGGCATTCAGGATTTCGAGCTGATGAAGCGTTCGTTCCGCAACCTGTTCATGGCTACGATGTTCAGTATCGCCGCATCATGCATCTATTTCCTCATCTCGCCGGTAAACGAAGGTCACAGCGAGCTGCTTGCGCGCACATCCCCGACAATCTATGATGTATTCATAGGCTTCTTCGGCGGAACGGCTGGCATCCTCGCCATAGGCAGCCGCGTCAAGGGCAATGTGATTCCGGGTGTGGCCATTGCCACCGCTCTTATGCCGCCGTTGTGTACCGTGGGCTACGGACTCGCCACAATGCAGTGGACCTACTTCATCGGAGCATTCTACCTCTTCTTCATCAACTCGGTGTTCATCGCCTGTGCTACGACACTCGGCGTAAGGCTCATGAAATACAAGGTCAAGGACTTCGCCAATTCCGAGCGCGCCCGCAAAGTGCGCACTACAATCTACACTATAGCGTTCCTGACGATAATTCCGGCGGCCTACCTCACCTACAACATGTTTAAGGAGAACAACTTCATGTCCAACTGCAACAAGTTTGTCGACAACGAGTTCACCTTCCCCGACACTCAGGTGCTCAGCTTCAAGCCATCCTACCACAACGGCAACGGCACGCTCACCGTCAACCTCATCGGACGCACCATTCCCCACGACTCGCTCATGCTCGCCATGACCGACAAGCTGCCTCAGTATCATCTTGCCGGGACAAAGCTAAAAATAAGCCAGGGCTACAACAGCAACACTGAGTTTGACGCCGCCCAGGCCACATCAACAATGCTGCGTGACATGTATCAGGTGACGCAGGCCACCATAACACGACAGCAGACGACAATCGACTCTCTGCGTAACATCAACGCGCAAATAGCACGTAACGACTCCATGGGTGCCGTAATAGCGCCCGAGCTGAAGGTGCTCTTCCCGCAGGTGCGTGATATTGCCGTGACGCGAGGCATCGTCAGCAACGTTTACGACGGAAAACTCGACACCGTAAACCTCGCCCTCGTCCAGTACAGCGCCGCAATGTCGTCGGCTCAGGCCAAGAAATTCAAGGAGTATCTCGAAGCCCGACTGCAGATAAAGGACATCAACATCGTGTTGAGCACCTCGCTCCCGTCGAAGAAAAGATAACGCGCAATGAAGGTCGTAATCGTCAACAACAGCGACTCGCTCGGAGGTGCCGCGATAGTGTCGCGACGGCTCATGCATGCCCTGCGTGACGCAGGAGTCGACACTCGCATGCTCGTGTTGAACAAGAGCACCGACGATCCCGCCGTGGCACAATGCTGCGGAAAGACACGACGATTTATCGACTTCGCCCTTGAGCGACTGCGCATAATGGCAGGTAACGGTTTCAACCGCCGTGACCTTTTCAAGGTGTCGCTGGCCGACACGGGATGTGACATCTCCCGACATCCCTGGATACGCGAAGCCGACATCGTCGCGCTCAACTGGATAAACCAGGGCATGCTCTCGCTCAACGACATCAAGCGGCTGCACCGCGCCGGAAAAAAGATTGTGTGGACCATGCACGACATGTGGTGCCTCACCGGAGTGTGTCATCACGCCCACCGGTGCACCCGTTACACCGATCGCTGCGGACATTGCCCCTACCTGCATGACGGACGCCGCGACCGCGACCTGTCGCGCACGGTGTGGAAGCGCAAGTCACGCCTCTATGCGGCGGTTCCCATTCACTTTGTGCCGGTGAGCAACTGGCTTGCGGGAAAGTGCCGCGAAAGCTCACTGCTGCAATCGGCCGATGTGACGGTAATTCCCAACGCTTTCCCCACAGCCGACTTCAATGTCACGCCGTCACGCCCGGGCGACAAACTGCCTGTCACGCCCGGCCGGAATATCATACTGATGGGTGCCGCACGCCTCGACGATCCCATAAAGGGGCTTGACTACGCCATCGACGCGCTCAACATCATAGCTCGCGCCCATCCCGAGGTTGCAGCCGAGTGCGAAGCAGTGTTCTTCGGGGCGATACGCAACCCACAGCTGCTCGACCGCCTGGAGTTTCCCTATCGTCACCTTGGCATGATAACCGACAGCCGGCTTGTCAGCGACCTCTATGCAGCGTCACGCGTCATCCTGTCGACATCGCTCTATGAAACATTGCCAGGAACCCTCATCGAAGGCATGGCCGGAGGATGCATTCCCGTGTCATTCGCGCAAGGAGGGCAAGCCGACATATTCACCCACCTCGACACCGGCTACATGGCGCAGTACAAGTCGCCGCAAAGCGTGGCCGAGGGCATCCTGTGGGCATTGAAGCACGACATAACGCGCAACCGCCTCCATGACGAGGTGGTGACGCGCTTCTCGGCCGAGGCTGTCGCCCGACGCTACATAGCTCTTTTTAACCGAATACTTCAGCACTAATCGGCTCCCCGATTGTTATACAACAATAAGATATTCAATACATCATGGTAACCATACTTTTTCACTCAACCATATTCGGCCCCATACACAGTCGTCGCCTCGGCACTTCGCTTGGAGTGAACCTGTCGCCCAACGACGGCAAGATATGTTCATTTGACTGCGTTTACTGCGAAGCCGGCTATAATTCACAAGGCCCCGGCACAACGGGATTTCCGGCACGTGACGATGTAAAGAAGCAGCTTGAAGAGAAGCTGAAATCCATGTCACAGGCAGGCGACCGACTTGATGTGATAACATTCTCGGGAAACGGCGAACCCACCCTGCATCCCTGCTTTGAGGATATAATAAACGACACCATCGAGGTGCGCGACCGTTACTATCCCTCGGCCAAGGTGAGTGTGCTGTGCAACTCAACCCGCCTCGACCGTCCCGATGTAAACCGCGCCCTGAGGCGTGTCGACAACTGCATCCTCAAGCTCGACTCGGCGCTCACGCCCACAATGAGGCTCATCGACCAGCCCGGCTCGCCGCAGTTCACCTGCGAACGCCTCATACCCCAGCTTGCCCAATTCGGCGACCAATGCATAATACAGACCATGATGCTGCGCGGCAACCACAACGGAAAGCACATCGACAACACTACTCCCGAAGAGGTCGATGCACTTATCGAGGCCTACAAGACAATACGCCCCGCCGAGGTGATGCTCTACTCCATTGACCGCGCAACACCCGAAAGCGACCTGCAGAAGGTGGAGAAGGACGAACTTGAAAAAATTGCCGACCGCATGCGCGGCGAAGGAATAAAAGTACAGGTCAGCTGACATGAAGAGAGTCACATTCCCCGCACCCCTGCGCGAAGGCGACCGCATAGCAATCGTGTCGCCCGCAAGTAGCATCGACAACCGCCTCGTCGACGAAGCCATACCCGTAATCATGTCGCAAGGATGGACTCCCGTAGTGATGCCATCGGCTCTCGGAAGTCACGGCAGCTACAGCGCCTCACGCCTGGAGCGCCTCAACGACCTGACCGAAGCGTTGTGCGACCCCACGATACGCGCCGTAATATGCAGCCGCGGAGGGTACGGCGCAGTGCATCTGCTCGACAGCCTCCCTGCCGATGCCATAAAGGCCGATCCAAAATGGCTTATAGGCTTCAGCGACATCTCGGCTCTACACGCATTCATGTCATCGCTCGGCATCGCAAGCCTGCACGCCTCGATGTGCAAGCATCTGGCCGAGTTCGGAGCTGACGACCCCGACAACGTAACGCTCTTCAACATCCTGCGCGGCTCACTCCCCACCTACTCCATCGAGGTGCGACATGACAACAACAAACCCGGCACTGCCACCGGGCAGCTATTCGGCGGCAACCTCGCCGTTTTAGGCGCACTCATAGGAACTCCCTACGACATGTTCGCTCATGATGACGCTATACTCTTTCTCGAGGACATAGCCGAACCCATCTACAAGGTGGAGCGACAGCTCTACCAACTCCGGCTCTCGGGAGTGCTCGACCGCATAAAAGGATTGATCGTGGGACAATTCACAGAATACCACCCCGACCGCAACTATTCCGACATGCTCGACATGGTGCGTGACATGACCGCCGACCTGAACATCCCCGTGGCCTACAACTTCCCCATAGGACACATCGACCACAATCTCCCCATGATAGAGAGCGCACCCGTTATGCTCGACATAACGCCCGACAAGGTAAATCTATCGTTCAATGTGCACTGAGAAGCCCGCTCCGCAGCGTGAGATACAGATAACCGACGACGGCAGCGCGACACTCTACCTGCCGCAACTCGACGAACACTACCACTCGGTCAAGGGGGCAATCACCGAAAGCCGTCACATCTACCGCGACTGCGGCTACCTGTTCCGTGCGTCACAATCGCCGGGCCCCGTCACCATCCTCGAAATCGGGCTCGGTACCGGAATGAACGCCGCCGTCACCGCAATGGCCGCAAACGACCTGTCGCCGGTGCGTTACATAGCCCTGGAGCTCTATCCACTGTCGCTTGAAGAGGTCGACAGCATGCAACTCGACCGATTCGTCGACCCCCGACTGTTGCGTGACCTACATCAATGTCCATGGGACGGACCCCGGCAGCTGACGCCCGCTTTCACGCTCGAAAAACGCCGTTGCGACTTCACGCAGTGTGACCTTCCCTCGGGAATCGATGTTGTCTACTTCGACGCATTCGCACCCGAAAAGCAACCCGAAATGTGGTCGCCCGAGCTGTTCAGGCGCATTTTCCATGCCATGAATCCCGGCGGAGTGCTCACCACCTACTGCGCAAAGGGCTGCATAAGGCGAATGCTCTCAGCCATCGGCTTTTCAGTAGAGCGACTCCCAGGCCCTCCGGGAGGAAAACGTGAGATAATCAGGGCAATACGCAGAATAAACTCCATTTAACATTTTTTATTAATAAAAAATCCTATATTTGGTAGCGTTTAAACGTTATTACTTTACAACTTAACTTAAATTTACCATTATGACCTACAAAGTTATTGACATCGAAGGTGTTGGTGAATCCTACGCACAGAAGCTTACCGAAGCCGGCGTTAACACCGTCGACCAACTTCTCGAACGTTGCGTTACACCCAAAGGCCGCAAGGAACTTGCCGAAACCACAGGCATCTCTCCCAAACTTATCCTGAAATGGGCCAACCACGCCGACCTGTTCCGCATCAACGGCATCGGTCCGCAATTTGCCGAACTTCTTGAGGCAGCCGGTGTCGACACCGTAAAGGAACTCCGCCATCGCAATGCCGAGAACCTCGCAGCAAAGATGGAAGAGGTCAACAACGAAAAGCACCTGACTCGTCGCGTGCCCAGCGTTACCGAACTTCAGAAAATGATTGAAGAGGCCGCTACCCTGCCTCCCACAATCACTTATTGATTCTCGTTCTCACAAAAATCAGTATCTATCCTAAAAATTACAGGGCGTGCCGATCGATTTCGGTACGTCCTGCTTTTTTCGTTTAAATGCGTATTATGCCTTCTTTGTCAGGTAAGGAACAACGGCACGCCATGCTACAACGGCGATAGCGGCACCTACAAGGGGACCTACGACCATAATCCAGAAGTCGCCGAATGCATCGGGCGAGAATACTGCGGGACCGAAGCTGCGGGCAGGGTTAACCGAGCAGTTGTCGACAGGAATACCCACGATGTTTACGAGTCCGAGAGCAATACCGATTGCAAGACCTGCAAACTTACCGAATCCGTGGTTCTCGTCAGTAGCACCGAGAATGATGAATACAAAAAAGAATGTCAGCAAAATCTCGGTAAGAAGAGCCATACCGGAAGTTGCACCGGGCTGAAGCACATTGGTGGCAAGATTATTGGCACCGGTCACGCCTCCGAAGTTAAACTCGGGCGACATGTCGACAAACCAATAGAGGAAACCTGCACCAATCACGGCACCGATAAGCTGCGACACTACATAGCCTGCGAAATCCTTGCTGTTAAGCTTTCCGCTGATCCACATAGCAAACGACACTGCGGGATTGACATGACATCCCGAAATGTTGCCTATGCAATAGCAAAGACAAATGAGGACGAGTCCAAAACATACGCCTACACCGTAACCGCCTATCGACGGACCGGCAAGAACTGCGCTACCACAGGCGAGAAGAACGAGAAACATTGTTCCGATACCCTCTGCTAAATACTTCTTCATGTTAAATGTTGTTTTAGTTAAATAAATAGGAAATATTGATGTATTATCATCTAAATCTCTTCATCAATTGAGTAGTTCAGGAAGTCGACCATCGGCTTTAGAATCCTGAATCTCTCGGCAACTTTGGCAGGCCAATCGGGAGTATCGAAGAACTTCTCGTCGCAACGGCAGAACTTCCCGTAATCCTTAAGCCTTAGCAAATCTATGTCGGGGTGATCCTTAGGCCACCCCTTGGGAGCGCTTTTAAGCGACTCGCTTATCCATCCCGGATAGTAACGCTTCATGTCGGGAGCATCGATTATAGCCCTGAACTCCTCGATATTGTCAACGATGGCGTTACGCAACTTGCGCAGGACGGCGGCCTCGGGGCACCACACGCCGCCATACAATCCGCTCTCGGCGTCACGCACATCTATCTGCATATAATATGCCGCATGGTGAGTCTTCCTTCCGTAAGGGCTGAACGCGGCCGAGAAATACACCTTATAAGGTGTCTTGTCGGTCGAAAAACGCGTGTCACGATATATGCGATACACGCAGTCCTTGGCCTTCAGCGCCCTGAGCTGCGGCTCCCATTGGCTCATCAGTCCAATGAGGCGGTCAACGTCGTCAAGCCACAGACTCCGCAAACTGTCATACTCCTCCTTGTGGGCCGCAAACCACTCCCTATTGTTGTTGGCCTGCAGCTCCCTCAGAAAATCATACAGTCGGGAAATGTAATAACTCATAGCGTCACTATTTTATATCCTCCCACTCGGCATCGGTCACCTGTTGCTCTACGGTATATCGCTCCTCCTCATAGCCGTTCTTCTTGGTTTCGGTATAGGATGAAGCAGTGGTGACCTCCTCAAACTCAACATACTCACCATCATTGCGGCCGAATATCTTGCGCTTGCCTTTGTGAGGCTGATTCTGTCGGGAATTATTGTTCTGAGTATTAGCGCCATAGGCTTGTCGGAAAGCCTCCTGCCTGTCGTAGAACTGACGGCGCGCTTTTGATATGGCTCCGGCTACACGCACTATGGGCCATATAATAAAAATGAACAGTAAAAATATTATGAATGCAAATACTGACATAACTATATATTAACGAAATAATAAGGAGATTTGTTGGGCTTTGCCGGCGCTACCGGTTATGCGCTGTACTTGGTTCTTACAAGCGACAAAACCACATAGAAAAGTATTGCGTAGGCAAATCCGGCGACTCCGTACATAACAACAAAGAATATCGCCGCAATGATTATTATATACCTGCGCAGATTCTCACGGATATCGAAATTCTTGAATTTCAAAGAGAACATCTTCATGCGTGTCATCACCATCAGAAGCGACACCACTACTACCAACAGCGCCATAACAATGTCGCCGGGATAACCGTAACGATGAATCCACGCCGTAAATCCTATCCAGAAAATGGCATTGGCCGGAATAGGCATTCCGAGAAAAGATGTTGTCTGACGGTCGTCGATATTGAATCGCGCGAGCCTCAATTCGCCCATCACCGGAATAAGTATGGCCAGATAGGCCACCCAGTGACAGTCGGAGAAGGCCGAGATTGTGTTGTAGATCAACATGCCCGGTGCCACGCCGAAGCTCACGAGGTCGCTCAGCGAGTCAAGCTCCTTTCCGAGATTGGAGTAGGCATGGAGCAATCGTGCGGCGGCTCCGTCACAAAAATCAAACAGAGCGGCGATACCGATGAATATGAACGCCCATTGGTAACCGTAAAGACCTCCCGACATCACGTTGTAGTTGAACGACATGATACATGCCACACAACCGCACACAAGGCTCATGCACGTAATTGTGTTGGGGATGTTGGACTTTATTATCTTAAGCATTTTTCAATTCAGGATTTTTTAATTGACTCAGCCGTAGGCTTATCGGCAAGGCGTCCCACCGTGGTTACTCCGCCTATTGTCTTGTCGCCGAGCTTCACATAGATTTCAGTGCCGAGAGGGAGATAAAGATCGACTCGCGAGCCAAACTTTATGAAACCCATGTGATCCTCAATCGATGCCGGCTCGCCCGGAGCGGCATAAGTGACAATGCGGCGTGCAAGAGCACCGGCCACCTGACGCATAACTATCGTCTGTCCGTTACGTGCCTCAATCGCTACGGTCGAACGCTCATTCTCGGTGCTCGACTTGGGCAGGTAGGCCGACATGAATCGTCCGGAATGGTGCTTCACGTAGAGTACCTTGCCATCGACCGGGAACCAATTGGCGTGAACGTTGAGAACGCTCATGAACACCGACAGCTGGATGCACCTGCAGTGCAGAAACTCATCCTCGTAGGTTTCCTCAAGCGCCACAACCTTGCCGTCGGCCGAAGCGACCACCACATTGTCGCGGTTGCCCTTGAACGAGCGGCGGGGCGAACGGAAGAAGTTCAATACAAGCAGATAAACGACAGCCGAAATAACGGTAAATGTAACGGGAATGGCCACAGGTCGCATGAACAGCCATGCCGGGATATTTATCACCAGCAGGATGAACAGCAATACGACCAATATATTCAGGCCTTCGCGATGTATTTTTACTCTCATTTTTCCGCTTTAGGGTCAATTTTAGTTCTACAAAGTTATATTAATTTATAATATTAACAAAACTAATTCATTTCTTAGTGTGGCTCATAGCCGTTTCAAAGCATATATTTATAGAAAATTCACCCTTTTTTCACTATTTCATATCCCGCAGGCCAATTTAGAGCCGGTACGACATTAAATATTAACGGCAGGGCGGTCAATTGTTGAGTGATTTTCTTTAGCTCTTGAGGGAGCGATGGGGCTCCATCGTGACCGAAAGAGATGAAGAAAAGCGCCAACGAGTGGCCGAGGCGATTGGTTGAACCGAAATTACCATCGCCTCGCATATCGCGGGCGCTTTTCTGTCTGTTTGTCAGTCGTGTACATCCAGTACACTCCTTCCTCGCAGACCAAAAATCGCTCCGCACTATGCGCCCCTGCCGTTAATATTTATTGTCGAACCAGCTCTAATACGCCGACATAAAAGGAAAATAATTAGTAACTTTGCAGAATTATGAAACGCAACGATTTCGAGATAATGGCTCCCGTAGGGAGCTATGAGTCGCTATATGCGGCCATTGACGCAGGAGCCGACGCCGTGTACTTCGGCATCGAGGGGCTCAACATGCGCGCCCGCTCATCCAACAACTTCACCATCGACGACCTCCACAACATAGCACACACCTGTGCGTCACATGGGGTAAAGACATACCTCACGGTCAACACCATAATATTTGACACCGACATCGAGAAGTGTCACGCCATAATCGATGCGGCAAAGGAGGCATCGATCACCGCCATAATAGCAAGCGACATAGCCGCTATACTCTATGCACGCTCGATAGGGGTCGAGGTACACATTTCGACACAGGTCAACATAACCAACATCGAGGCCGTGCGATTTTACTCGCAGTGGGCCGATGTCGTGGTACTCGCCCGCGAGCTCAATCTCGATCAGGTGAGCGCAATACATCAGGCGATTATCGCCGAAAACATCTGCGGCCCCCACGGAAAACCGGTGAGAATAGAGATGTTCTGTCACGGAGCGTTGTGCATGGCCGTTTCGGGCAAATGTTATCTGAGCCTGCACGAGATGAACTCAAGCGCCAACCGTGGCGCCTGCACCCAGATATGCCGCCGCGGCTACACCGTAACCGACCGCGAAACAGGCGACTCGCTCGACATCGAAAACCAGTACATCATGTCGCCCAAGGACCTCAAGACAATCCACTTCCTCAACAAGATGATCGATGCGGGAGTGAGAGTGTTCAAAATCGAGGGCCGCGCACGCGGTGCCGAATATGTGAAGATAGCCGTGCAGTGCTACGACGAAGCGATAAAGGCGGTGTGCGACGGCACATTCACCGAGGAACGCATTGCGCAGTGGGACGACAGCCTCAACCGCATATTCAACCGTGGATTCTGGAACGGATATTACCTGGGACAACGACTCGGAGAGTGGACCTCGAAGTATGGCTCATCGGCCACACGTACCAAAGTGTATGCGGCCAAGGGAGTGCGTTACTTCTCCAACATAGGCGTGGCCGAGTTCGTGATGGAAAACGGAGAGCTGCACACCGGCGACGAAGTCGTGATAACCGGTCCCACAACGGGAGCCGTGATAATGACGGTCGATGAAATACGTGTCGACCTGAAGCCGGTTGATAAAGCCGTGAAAGGCGACCGCTTCTCAATAAAGACCGACACGAAGATACGCCCGAGCGACAAGATGTTCAAATGGGAAAAGACCGCCGACCTTAAGACCCGTCGCTCGCTCCAATAGCGACATCGGCCCCGCAAAATGTGAATTTAACCAAAAACACGGTCGTCAACAGGCCCGCAATCCTAATAAACCCTAAATTCCGGGCAGGACTTGTCGGGATTAGCTATTTTTTAATAAATTTGTAATGACGATTTTTTCTTAACCTTCATTTAATTACTGTTTCACATCACGCGATGACCTATATAATGCGTTTCCTGCTTGGGATCCTCATGCTTACGGCAATGGCCGTGCCTATGTCGGCAGCCGAGCCTCTAAAGCTGATGACCACTCCCGAAACTCCAAAATATCTGGCTTACATAAACTCATGGAAGCCCGAGTTGCCCGTGCTTACTCCCGTCGAAGCCGTCGAAGAGTACAAGACACCCCAGATGGTGCTCGACATGATAAACCACGCCAAGGAGTTTATGGGATTGCGCTACCGTCGAGGCGGCAAGACTCCCAAAGGATTTGACTGCTCGGGATTCACCGGCTACATCTTCAAGCAATTCGGAATATCGCTAAAGGCATCGTCAAGCTCACAGTACACCCAGGGAACACCCGTAGTGACCGACGACCTGCGTCCCGGCGACCTGGTGTTTTTCAACGGACGCCGTGCAGGCACTTCAAGAGTGGGTCATGTGGGAATGGTGGTTGATGTCGACGCCGATGCCGGAACATTCAAGTTCATCCATTCAGCCATCAGTTCGGGCATAACGATAAGCGACTCATCGGAGCCCTACTACTCGCGACGTTACATAGGCGCACGCCGCGTAATCGACGAATCGTCGCTCAATTAATTTTCAACAGAATTTTTCAGCATTTGACAACACCTCGTCGTCAGCATCATGCCTTGCCGGTGATTATCGAGCGTATGTCATTCAGCTTGTTCAACGCCGCCATAGGCGTGAGATTGTTTATGTCGATGTTGAGTATCTCGTCCCTTATCTGAGTCAGCACAGGGTCATCGAGCTGGAAAAACGACAGCTGCACGCCGCTTCGATTATCGGCGACGCTGCTCAAGTCCTTGCCTATGGCCTCCTGACGGTTGTTGGTTTCAAGATGATGCAGCACCTCATCGGCACGCTTCACTATCGACTGCGGCATACCGGCCAGCTTGGCCACATGGATACCGAAACTATGTTCGCTGCCTCCGCGTGCAAGCTTGCGCAGAAACACCACCTTGCCGTTGATCTCCTTCACCGACACATTGTAATTGGCCACGCGCTTGAAGCTCGCCTCCATCTCATTCAATTCATGGTAATGGGTGGCAAAGAGGGTCTTGGGATGCATGTTACCATACTCATGTATATGCTCCACGATGGCCCATGCTATTGAGATGCCGTCGTAGGTCGATGTGCCTCGGCCCAACTCGTCAAACAGGATGAGGCTGCGCTCGCTCATGTTGTTGAGAATCGAAGCCGCCTCGTTCATCTCGACCATGAAAGTTGACTCGCCGAGCGAAATGTTGTCGCTTGCGCCTACACGCGTAAACACCTTGTCGACGATGCCCACACGAGCGCTGTCGGCAGCAACGAAACAGCCTATCTGCGCCATGATGACATTGAGGGCGGTTTGACGCAGCAGCGCCGACTTACCCGACATGTTGGGGCCCGTTATCATCATCACCTGAGTCGACGCGTTGTCGAGATGCACACTGTTGGTGATATATGGCTCGCCGGGAGGCAGCTGACGCTCGATGACAGGGTGACGCCCCTCCACAATGTCGATGCACAACGAGTCGTCGACCACCGGACGATTGTAGTGATTCTCCTTTGCCACACGCGTAAATGCGGCCAGCACATCAAGACGCGCCACGAGCGCCGAGTCAAGCTGTATGGCCGGAATGTATTCGGCAAGACGCGCCACGAGGTCGTTGTAGAGCCGCGTTTCGATTATCGCAATCTTCTCCTGCGCTCCGAGTATCTTCTCCTCATAGTCCTTCAGTTCCTGCGTTATATAACGCTCGGCATTTACGAGGGTCTGCTTGCGTATCCAGTCAGTGGGCACTTTCGACTTGTGCGTATTGGTCACTTCGATATAGTAACCGAACACGTTATTATATCCTATCTTAAGGCTTGAAATTCCGGTGGCCTCAATCTCACGCGCCTGTATCTTCAGCAGGTAGTCCTTGCCCTTGAAGGCTATTTCACGCAGTTCGTCGAGCTCGGCATCGACACCGTCCTTTATGACGGCTCCCCTGTTGAGAGCAATAGGAGCGTCATCGACAATCTCGCGGGCAATGCGGTCGCGAATCAATGAACAGGGATTGAGCTGCTCGCCGATCGAACGTAACGCTTCAAGGTCGGCATCGCAACACAGCTTTTTGAGCGGTTCCATGACATTGAGCGCATTGCGCAGCTGCACCACCTCACGCGGCGATATGCGCCCCACGGCCACCTTGGAGATTATGCGCTCCATGTCGCCCACATGCTCAAGAAGTGACTTCACCTCATCGTGCTGCTCGGGGTGGCGGAAGAAATACTCCACGACATCGAGCCTGGCGTTTATGGCCTTCACATCCTTCAACGGGAACAACAGCCAGCGACGCAGCAGTCGCGCGCCCATCGGACTTATAGTGCGGTCGATGACATCAAGCAGGCTCTTGCCTTCGTCGCCCATTCCCTCGACCAGCTCGAGATTGCGCACGGTGAACTTGTCAAGACGCACGTAACTCTCCTCCTCGATGCGCGACAGACGCGTTATGTGGCTCGTCATCGTATGCTTGGTTATGTCGAGATAGTGCAGCACCGCACCCGAGGCGATGATGGCGGCATGGAGGGAGTGTATTCCAAAGCCCTTGAGGTTGCGTGTTTCAAACTGTTTCAGCAGCTTGTCGTTGGCTGCCTCGTCGGTGAATATCCAGTCGTCGAGCTCAAAGACAAGATAACGCGACGAAAAGGTTTCGTCGACACGCTTGCGATTGCCCCTCTCGACAAGCACCTCTTTGGGCGCGAAGTTGTTAAGCAGCTTGTCAACGTAGTCGGCATTTCCCTCGGCGGTGAGGAACTCACCGGTCGATATGTCAAGGAAAGCCACGCCTATGAGTCCGCTGCGGGTGAAGTGCAGAGCCGACACGAAGTTGTTTTCGCGATGATTCAGCACCGCGTCATTTACCGAAACTCCTGGTGTGACAAGCTCCGTTATGCCTCGCTTCACAAGTTTCTTGGTGAGCTTGGGATCCTCAAGCTGCTCACATATCGCAACACGCTTTCCGGCCCTTACGAGCTTGGGAAGGTAGGAATCAAGGGCATGGTGAGGAAATCCGGCAAGCTCGACATACTGCGACACACCGTTGGCACGACGCGTCAGCGTTATGCCGAGTATCTCGGAAGCCACTATGGCATCATCGGAAAATGTTTCATAAAAGTCGCCGACACGAAACAGCAATATGGCATCGGGATGCTTTTGCTTCATCTCGATGTACTGCTTCATCAGCGGAGTTTCTACTATTTTTGCGGCCACGTTTTGAGGGGTAATCAATTGTGAGGGCATGACACCATTGTCACGCCCTCCATTTATAAGTTATAATGCTTTGACTTAGAACTGAATGCTGAATCCCGAGTTGTTGGATGCGGCATTGTTGGGTCGAGGTTCGTCGGCATTGCCCGATGAGCTCTTACCCATCTCCTTTATCTCGTCGGAGGTCTTCTTGTCGCGGTTGTAGGTGGGGCTCTTCTCTATCGCCTCGATTGAACGCTCGTCGTCCATCTGCGAAGGCGTAAGCACGATGTAACGCGCCTTGGCCTTGTCGCCCTGCATGCGCAGAACAGCCTCCTTGCCATACTCGTCGCCAAGACGCTGTGTGGCGTCATGCTCCTCTTCCTTCTTGTTGCGGTTGAAGTTGACCACACGGCTGCGGGTGCCGCGGCTCTTGCTCTCGTCGATCGTAACATCAAATCCGGCAGCGAGAATGGTAATTTTCACCTTGTCGCCGAGAGTGCGGTCGTAGGATGCACCCCATATAACATCGACATCCGAGTCGATGCTGCTGATGAACGATGTGAGCTCCTCGGTTTCCTCCATCTTGAACTCCTGCTCGGCCTCGGGCGAGAAGTAGATGTTGAAAAGCAACTTCTTGGAAGTCAGGATGTCACGGTTCTTCAACAGAGGCGAGTTAAGGGCATCGTCGATTGCCTTGGTAACACGCTGCTCGCCCTCGCCGTATCCGGTAGAGATTATGGCGGCTCCACCGTCGCGCAAGGTAGTGTCGACATCGTTGAAGTCGAGGTTGATTTTTCCGTCGCAGGTTATAAGCTCCGATATCGAGCGGGCCGCGGTGGTGAGAGTGTCGTCGGCCTTACCGAATGCGTTAACGAAGTTGAGGTCGGGGTATATGTCGGTCAGTCGCTGGTTGTTGATTACGAGCAGCGCATCGACATACTTGCTCATCTCGTCGGCTCCGTTCAGAGCCTTGAGAATCTTGCGCTCGCCCTCAAAGAGGAACGGTATAGTGACAATGCCTATGGTAAGCAATCCGTGCTCCTTGGCCAGACGAGCCACTACAGGGGCAGCTCCGGTACCTGTGCCGCCACCCATTCCGGCAGTGATGAACACCATCTTGGTGTGGTCGTCAAAGAGCTGATTTATCTTGTCGACAGCCGCTTCGGCAGCCTCGCGGGCGATTTCAGGCTTGTTTCCGGCACCAAGGCCGTTTCCTATCTCCACACGGGTGGGCACAGGCGAATTTTTCAACGCCTGCCGGTCGGTGTTGCATATAACAAACGACACATTCTTGATGCCTTGCTCATACATGTGGGACACGGCATTGTTTCCACCACCGCCTACGCCGATTACTTTAATGATGTCATCGGTAGGTTCTCTATCGGTAAATCCTATCTCGTTGGGTGCGGGTATATCTTCGGGTGCCATATATCTTGTTATCGTTATTAAGTTTTCAATTTAAGTTACTCATCATTTTCGTCGGCCTCATTGAAGAGCATTGTAGCGAGTCGATCCTTCCACTGTGAGAGCTTGCTCGGGCCCTTGGGCTCGCGCTTCTCCTCAACCTTGGGTTTCTTCTCTTTCTTCTCCTTCTTTTCTTTGCCTTTTATGGGACGGGGGCCGGGTTCGTCGTCGTCATCTTCGTCGTAGCTGTCATCGTAATCGTAGGTGACATTAACCTGAACGGGCACTTCGGTACACTCCTGAGGATTGCGGCGGGCTGCGGCGTTCAACAGTGCTATGACATCGATAAAATCAAGCGACTGCAGCTTGGGATCGGAGATGCGTATAGTTCCGGGGATGTTACCAAGACGCACGTTCAATCCGCTCTGCGATGCAAGCTGGTCGGTGAATCCCTTAAGCTTGGCTCCTGCTCCGACGATGATTATTCCGCCGGGCAAGTCGCTCGAAATCTTGTAGCCTGCATACTTGGGCTGCTCGATTATGTTGACGATTATCTCGCCGGCACGTGCGCGCACATAGTTGTTGACCTCGGTTGCGTCACCGTCGAAGTCATGCTTGCGGTAGTTGGGCTCTACGTTGACCACATCGCCGAGCACCTTCTTGAGCTGTTCGGCATTCTCCTCGGTGTGATTGAGCGACATGATGTCGCGCGTTATGTTGCGCGAACCGAGCGGAAGGGTTTCAAAATAACGCAACGTTCCGTTCTTGTACATCGACACGGTTGTGGTTTCGGCACCGAAATCGACAAGCATGCAGCCGAGCTTCTTCTCATCGGAAGTTAGCACGAGGTCGGCGATGGCCGACTGACGCACAATCTCACCCTTTATATTGAGCTGCTGACGCTCGGTCACGGCACGCTGAATGTTGCTGTAGCCGATGACGGGCTTGCATGTCACAAGATTTATCTCGGCCTTTATATTTCGGCCCACCGTTCCCACGGGATTTGGACAGTCGAGATTGT
Organism: Muribaculum gordoncarteri; assembly: GCF_004803695.1. Classification (NCBI taxonomy): domain Bacteria; kingdom Pseudomonadati; phylum Bacteroidota; class Bacteroidia; order Bacteroidales; family Muribaculaceae; genus Muribaculum; species Muribaculum gordoncarteri. The sequence goes on along the minus strand of NZ_CP039393.1, from coordinate 3,106,592 downwards.
CGACGGCAAATTCACGCGGAAGCACCTCGATAACCTTGCGGTCGGAAACCACCATCTGACGGGCTTCGTCCTTTATCTGCTGAATGATTTTATCGGTTATGTCAACCCCGTCGTCAAAGTGACGCACAATCTGGCGCGAAGTGGCCATAGTCGAGCGTCCGCCTATAGAAACATACACCGACTTGATTTTACGGGGAGAGATGCTCTGATAGTTCTCGAGCTTCTTGATGAGCTTGTTTATGCGGTTGCTCACCTCCTCGACATTCTGTATCCAGCCGTAACGCACTACATTTATTGCGTTTTCATCCTCTACGGCAAGTATGGTCAGCACTCCCGACTCATCGACTACGCCGACAGCAGCCCTGATGTGGGAACTGCCGATTTCCAAGGCAACTATGTATTTTTGTTCCATATTGTTTTGAACGAGGTATTTATTATATTCTTTTTCAATTAATTACTCCTTTTCGCATTGGATGACACCACTCCTGCCGTATCGCCGGCAAGCATCGTGCCCAAATCGGGCTCCTCGTGCTCGGCTTCAAGATCGACCGCGCTCACGGTGTGATGAAGAGCCTTGGCGCGTCGCGTGGCAACAATCTGTCCTCCCCATTTAACAGAAATAGTGTCGTAATAGTTCCAGCCTTTCACCGGAAGAATATCGGTATAGGCCATCCGTATACGATCAAACTTGCTGTCAAGGTGTTCCATGTCGCCTATATTTATGACATGGCCGTGAATTACGGGGACAAGTATTATATTGTTGGGGCCGTCGACTTTAATTTGCGTCACGAGCGCATTCCATGTCGAATCGGAGTTTATGTAACGCACAAGCGGCAGCAGCGACACGGCCCGGAATGTCGAGTCGAAATGTCCCGAAACGACAGGCAGGTCGGTGTGGTAACGCGCCGTAGCCGAAATGCGCTTTCCATCCTTGTTGATGTAGTAGGATTTATTGCGGTCAAACACTCGCAGCACCGGGTGAAGCGGATCAATGTCGATGCGCACGGTGTTGTCGGTGTATATGCGACACTGGACGCTCTCGATCTTATCGATGAGGCCGAGGCGTCGCTCAATGCTGTCGGTGTCGATGTCGGTGAGCTTCATCGAGGGAGCATCGTTGCTGAAATCGCCGAGCTCGCGCGCTATCTCATGAGCGGTGACGAAGTTGGAATTCAAAGAGTCAAGCACTACAATGGCGACACCGCTGCACATCACATCGCGTGCCTGCAATCGCGACCAGGCGACGGCACCGATGAGATAACATAACAGCAATATCGAAATCAAGCACTTAAGAAACTTCTTCATCAACGGAGATTAACGTTTTTAACAATTTCGGGTAAATAGTTGCAAATGTCCCCTGCACCAACAGTCAGCAGGATTTCAAAGTTACGATTTTTTATTGTTTCTGTCAAATGTTGCTTATCAATCATGACTTTATCCTTGCATTTTATGTCATTGAATATGATTTCGGAAGTAACTCCGGGAATCGGTTCCTCGCGGGCGGGATATATGTCAAGCAGTATAACCTCGTCGGCAAGCGACAATGACGCGGCAAATTCAGGAGCGAAGTCACGTGTGCGCGAATAGAGATGGGGCTGGAACGCCACCGTGAGCCTGCGACCCGGATAGAGCGACTTCACCGACATTATCGATGCCCTCAGCTCATCGGGATGATGGGCGTAGTCGTCGATTATGGCGCGTCCCTCGGCACCCGGCTCCTTAAGCCAGAACTCGAATCGCCGCTTGGGGCCCATGAAGGAGGCGATGGCATCGCGTGCGGCATCGATCTCGATGTCGCCTGTAAGGTAACAGGCGGCAAATGCGGCGATAGCATTCTCGATGTTGATTTCGACAGGGACGCCGAGCGTTATGTCACGCACGGTTTCCGAAGGCGTCACGATGTCAAACGTTATCTCACCGTTGCCACGACGAATGTTTTCAGCATGAAAATCGCCCTTGTCACGCGAATAGGTGTAGATCTTCACTCCTTCGGGCACTCTCGGCTTCAGCTTCAGGTCCTCGTGAACCACAAGCATGCCGCCCGGCTTTATCAGCTCGGTGAAGTGGGCGAAGCTCTCCAGATAAGCCTCCTCGGTGCCGTATATGTCGAGATGGTCGGGATCGGTGGCGGTGATGACGGCGATGTAGGGGCGCAGATGGTGGAACGAACGGTCGTATTCATCGGCCTCTATCACCGAATAGGGCGAAGTGGCGCTGAGCAGCAGATTGCTGTTGTAGTTGCGCAAGATGCCGCCGAGAAATGCGTTACATCCCACCTTGCAGGTATTCAGGATGTGTGCGGCCATTGACGATGTAGTGGTCTTGCCGTGAGTTCCCGCGAAACAGAGTCCCTTGGTGTCACGCGTTATGTTGCCGAGCACCGCGGCACGCTTCACAACTTCGTAACCGTTTTCACGGAAATAGCTCAATCCAGGATGCATGTCGGGCAACGCGGGAGTGTAGACGACAAGCACCTCCTCGGGGCAGCCTTTGAAGTCGGCGGGAATGGCCTCGACCGACTCGTCAAACGTTATCTCAACCCCTTCGTCCTGCAGTGCGCGTGTAAGGTCGGTGGGAGTGCGGTCATAACCCGCAACCCGGCACCCTTTGGCAAGGAAGTAACGCTCAAGGGCGGCCATGCCTATACCTCCGGCACCTGCAAAGTATATCTTTTTATGTGACATCGTTATTTCGGATTATTCAATATCTTGTAGATAGTATCGACAATTACCTCGTCGGAGTCACGTAACGCCATGCGGCGCACGTTTTCGGCAAGGAGGTTGCAACGCTTCTCGTCGCCGAGCAGTGCCACTACCTCGTCGCCGAGTTTCTCACGGGCATCGGCATCGAGAATCATCACTGCGGCATCGCATTGTACGAGAGCCTCGGCATTCTTGCGCTGATGATCCTCGGCCACATTGGGCGACGGAATCAGCACAACGGGAAGACCGATAAGCTGCAGCTCGGAGATGGTACCCGCTCCGGCACGTGACACCACAATGTCGGCGGCACGGTAGGCCAGCGCCATGTCGGAAATGAACGGCACAGCCTTCACCACTCCGGGGTGACGCTTTGCGATAGCCTGACACTCCTCATCGTAGAGTTTTCCTGTCTGCCACAGCACAAATGCTCCTTCATACTCAATCTTGTCGAGCGCGGCGGCAATGCTTTCATTGATGGTGCGTGCGCCGAGGCTTCCACCCACCACAAGCACTAACTTGCGGTCAACAGGCACGCCAAGGCTCTTTCGAGCCTCCTCCTTTGTCGCCGTGACATTAAGCAGGTCGGCTCGCACGGGATTTCCTGTGAGAATTATCTTGTCGGCGGGAAAGAAACGCTCCATGCCCGAGTAGGCCACGCATATTGCATCGGCCTTCTTGGCAAGAAGCTTGTTGGTGACGCCCGCATAGGAGTTCTGCTCCTGCAACAGCGTGGGCACGCCGCACTTCTGAGCCTCCTTCAGCATGGGACCGCTGGCATATCCGCCTACCCCCACAGCAATGTCGGGCTTGAAATCCTTGAGCACGCGCTTGGCCTTCATCATGCTCTTCATGAGCTTGAAGAGCACCTTAACATTGCTCAACATGTTCTTGCGGTTGAATCCGCTGACGGGGAGTCCCACAATCTCATATCCGGCAGCCGGCACCCTCTCCATCTCCATGCGGCCTTCGGCTCCTACGAAAAGTATATTGGTGAGCTTATCCCTGCGCTTCAAGGCGTTGGCAATGGAGAGAGCCGGGAAGATGTGTCCTCCGGTGCCCCCTCCGCTTATAAGCACGTTATAATGTTTTTGTTCCATAACGGATAAAATATCTTGTTTTTTACAACTGAACCGGATTCTCGGCACGCAGCTCCTCGGGAAGTGCGTTCAGCTCCTCCTTTACCTCCTGACGGTTACCGTTCTGCACGGCGGTGCGGCTCACGCTCAACATCGCGCCTATGGCTATCGATGTCACGATGATCGATGTACCGCCCTTGGATATAAGCGGCAACGGCTGTCCCGAAACGGGGAATGTGCCGGTAGTGATGGCCATGTGGAACAGCGCCTGGAGCACTATCATCACAGCCATACCCATGACAAGAAGCACGGGGAAGGCGCGGTGACACTTCTTGGCAATGATTCCGGCACGAGCCAACAGCCACAGATAGAGGATGAGCAATCCCACCCCGCCCACAAATCCGAGGTCCTCGATTATAATCGAGAATATATAGTCGGAAAAAGCAAGCGGCAAGCGGGCCGTTTCACGCGAATTGCCGGGGAAGACGCCGAATACGCCGCCGTTGGCCTGAGCCATGTAGGAGTACATCTCCTGACGGTTCTTGGCCGTAATCTCCTCCTCATATTTAGGCACATCCGAGAAGAATCGGTCAAGACGCGCCTGCCATGTGCCGTGTCGCTTATCGGTGGTAAGCGCCTGCTCGGTAGTGGCTATCTCATCGCCCTTTGCCTTGCTGTCGCCCTCCGACATGAACTTGGCGAACACCACGCCGCCGCCTATAACGGCATATACGAGGCCGACACACAGCATCTTCTTAAGCTCGGTGCCTCCGATGGCAATCATGGCCATACTGATTGACATGAGCAGGATAGTATTGGTCAATCCCTGCTTGAACAGCAATCCGCCGAACAGCAGCACCATGATGGCCGACAGGACAACGCCCTGTGTGCGCACACCGATGGCCTTGGGTCGCTGCGACTTCGACATTATCTGAGCGATAACGAGCACGGCCGACAACTTGATGAACTCCGACGGCTGAATCGTTATACCCATAAGACTGAAACTACGCCGCGCACCGTTGACAATCTCTCCGAAAAGAGTGACATAGAGCATCATGCCCATACTCAGGAACGCGATGACCCATGCACAGGCAAAAAATGCCTTGTAATGCAGCCTCTCAAGCAGCAACACGATGCACACACCCATTCCCAACAGGAAACAGTGACGCATTATGGGGCCGTAGACTCCGGCTGCGGCGACCTCACGGCTCGATGCGCTGTAGAGCTCGATTACCGAGATGATACACAATGTTATGAATATACCCCATATCGACTTGTCGCCGTGTCGTTTATAGGTTATCGCAGGCTTTGCCTCGGCTACATGAGCACCTGATGCGGGGGCTGATTCAGTGGCTTCCATTTTTTAAGGTGTTAAGCGTGAGAGAGTAGGGTTTATAGTTTATTTGAGGCGTTTTACGGCATCCTTGAACTGACGGCCTCGGTCCTCGTAGCTGCTGAACAGGTCGAAGCTTGCACAGCAGGGCGACAGCAGCACCGTGTCGCCCGATGCGGCTATAGCGGCACAAGTGTCGACGGCATCCTGCAGTGAGTGGGTGTCGTATATGGCATCGACCTTGCCAGTGAAGAAATCGAGCAGCTTGGCATTGTCCTTGCCCATGCACACGATGGCCTTCACCTTCTCCTTTACGAGAGACTCTATCTCGGTATAATCATTGCCCTTGTCCTTGCCGCCAAGGATGAGCACTACGCCCTTGGGCATGCTTTCAAGAGCATACCAGCATGAGTTGACATTGGTAGCCTTTGAGTCGTTTATGTAACGCACACCGTTGACAGTGGCTACATATTCAAGGCGATGCTCAACGCCCTCAAAGTCCTCAAGAGCGCGGCGTATGTCCTCCTTGCGTATGTCGAGCAGACAGGCCGACAGACCTGCCGCCATGGAGTTGTAGAGATTGTGCAATCCGTGCAAGGCAAGATGATTGCGAGGCATTTTCAACGAAGTGTGGGAAGTATTGAGTACCAGTTCGTCGTCAGCGTCGATATATGCGTCGACATCCTTTTCGAGATGTTCGCTGAAGGGATACATCCGGGCCTCGGTAGTCACCTGACGCAGCTGAGCCTGAATCACGGGGTCGTCCTGCCAGAAGATGAAGGCATCCTCGGGAGTGAGGTTTCGGATTATGCGGAACTTGGCGTTGACATAGTTCTGCATCTTATAGTCGTAGCGGTCGAGATGGTCGGGCGTTATGTTAAGCATCACGGCGATATTGGCCTTGAATTCATACATATTCTCAAGCTGGAAGCTGCTCAGCTCAATCACGTAGACATCATGATGCTCGCGGGCCACCTGAAGGGCGAGGCTGCTACCCACATTTCCCGCAAGGCCGACATTGATACCGGCGTTCTTGAGAATGTGGTAGGTGAGAAGCGTTGTGGTAGTCTTACCGTTACTTCCCGTTATGCACACCATCTTGGCATCGGTGTATCGTCCGGCAAACTCGATTTCCGAAATTACCGGTATGCCGCGCTCGGCAATCTTCACCATTATGGGAGCCGTGGGAGCGATTCCGGGGCTCTTGATCACCTCATCGGCCGCAAGTATGCGCGACTCATCATGACCGCCCTCTTCCCAGGCGATTCCCTCGTCGATCAGCTGTTGCTTATAGTGAGGCGCGATTTTGCCGTAGTCCGACAAAAACACATCCATTCCTTTATCCTTGGCAAGAATTGCGGCTCCGACACCGCTTTCACCACCACCGAGAACTACAATCTTTTTATTCATAGTCTTGTATTAAAGTTCTTCTATCGTATTTTCAATGTCACAAAAGTTATAACGGCAAGCATTATGCCCACAATCCAGAATCGGGTTACAATCTTGGACTCGGGAATGGGGATGAAAGGCCGCTGAATCAGCGCCGGAACCGTATTGCCGGCCTTCTGATAGTGATGATGCAGAGGCGTCATCTTGAACACCCTGCGACCTTCACCGTATTTGCGCTTGGTCAGCTTGAAGTAAGCCACCTGAATTATCACCGAGAGATCCTCGATGAAGAATATAGCGCAAAGGATGGGCAACAGCAGCTCCTTGCGAATGAGAATTGCAAAGACCGCTATTATACCTCCCAAAGTGAGGCTGCCCGTATCGCCCATAAATACCTGGGCGGGATAGGCGTTATACCATAGGAAGCCTATCAAGGCTCCGATGAATGCGGCCATGTAGACCACAAGCTCCTCCGACCCCGGAATATACATTATATTAAGGTAGGAGGAGTAGATGATGTTACCGCCGAGATAGGCCATAATGGCAAGGGCCACACCAATAATCGCCGATGTGCCTGTGGCAAGGCCGTCAAGGCCGTCGGTGAGGTTGGCGCCGTTGGATGTCGCAGTGACAACGAATATCGTCACGAGCACAAACAGAATCCAACCGCCTGTAACGGCATACTTGCCCATCCACTGCGTGAGATAGGCATAGTCGAAGTTGTTGTTTTTAACAAAGGGGATGGTCGTCTGCGCCGACTTAACATTCTCAGGCTCGTAGGTTATCACCACTTCGTGATTTTCCACATTCTCCACCTCGATGTTTTCGCGCATTACCACTTCGGGGCTGAACACCATCGTGAGGCCCACGATGAGTCCGAGGCCCACCTGTCCCACTATCTTGAATTTGCCCTTAAGGCCGTCCTTGTCGCGACGCGCCACCTTTATATAGTCGTCAAGGAATCCAAGAGTTCCGAGCCACAGCGTAGCGACAATCATCAATATCATGTAGACATTGGAGAGATTACCGATGAGCAGGCAGGGAATCAGAATCGACATTATTATGATGACGCCTCCCATAGTGGGGGTTCCCGTCTTCTTCATCTGCCCTTCAAGGCCGAGGTCACGAATTATCTCGCCTACCTGCATCAGCTGCAGACGGTCGATTATGCGACGGCCGAAAACGATGGCAATAAACAACGACAATACAAGAGCGGCACCGGAGCGGAAGGTGATGTAGTCCATCAACCTTGCACCGGGAATGTCAAACTTTTCAAGATAGTCAAACAGATAGTAGAGCATCTCCTTAAATTAAGTGAGGTTATGATTCACAGGCAAACACCTCCTTGACAACTTCACGGTCGTCAAAGTGATGCTTCACCCCTTTTATTTCCTGATAGTCCTCATGGCCCTTTCCGGCAATAAGTATCACATCGCCCGGCTGAGCGAAAGCGGCTGCAGCGCGTATGGCCTCGCGACGGTCGACGATGCTGAGCGACTTCTTGCGACCCTCGATGTCGAGTCCCTCCTCCATGTCACGGAGTATGTCGCCAGGCTCCTCAAAGCGGGGATTGTCGGAAGTGAGGATGAGCCGGTCGCTGCGCAATGCGGCCTCACGCGCCATTATGGGTCGCTTGCCCTTGTCACGGTTACCGCCGGCACCAACCACGGTGATGATGGAGCCACGGTTGCCTATCACCTCGCGTATAGCCTGAAGCACGTTGACAACGGCATCGGGAGTGTGGGCATAGTCGACAATCGCTGTATAGCCCTTGGGCGAGTGGAAAGCCTGGAAGCGTCCCGCCACGGGCACAAGGCGGCTCATGCCTACGAGCACCTCCTCAAGCGGCCAACCGAGAAGAATCGACACGCCGTAGACTGCCGTAAGGTTGTAGGCGTTGAACTTGCCAGTAAACAGCACCTCCACATCACGGCCGTTGAACGACATAGTGGTTCCGTCGAGTCGGCTCTCGATTATGCGTCCGGTGAAATCGGCGCGCGAGCGCAACGAGTAGGTGTACTTACGGGCCTTGGTGTTCTGCACAATTACCTCGCCCACCTTATCGTCGATGTTGGTGAGAGCGAAAGCCGTCGACGGCAGTCCGTCAAAGAACGACTTCTTGGCTGCAAGATAGGCCTCGACGGTCTTGTGATAGTCAAGGTGGTCGCGGGTGAGGTTGGAGAACACGCCGCCGGCGAAGTGCAGTCCGGCGATGCGATGCTGATGAGCGGCATGTGAGCTCACTTCCATCGACGCGTAATCGCATCCGGCTTCCACCATGCGGTGCAGCAGCGCGTTTATTGTAAGCGGGTCGGGAGTTGTCTGATTGGTAGGTATGGCCTCGTCCTCGACATAGTTGCACACCGTCGAGAGCAGTCCGGCCTTATATCCCATGAGTCGTGCCATCTCATAGATAAGAGTGGCGGTGGTGGTTTTTCCGTTTGTACCCGTCACGCCTACGAGATTCAATTTGCGCGAAGGGTTGTCCCACCATTCCGAGGCAAGATATCCGAGAGCCACGGCGCTGTCGCTCACCTTGATATAGGTGATCGACGACTCGATGAACTCGGGAAACTCCTCACACACAATGGCGGCTACACCGCTGTACTGAAGCAAAGGAATGAACGAGTGGCCGTCGACGGTAGTACCGCGCACAGCCACAAACAGCGAGCCTGTGGTAACTTTACGTGAGTCACTTACTACATCGGTGATGATTTTGTCATCGCTGCCGATTATTTCTTCAACCATCAATGGTGAAAGGAGTTGTGAGAGGGATTTCATATTGCCTATGCGGTTTAATTAGGTTTCGTTGGATTATTGATTTAATGTGAGCCTTACACGTGAGCCGGGGCGTAACGTGCTGCCCGGTGAGAGCGATTGTGCCACGACATAGCCGGTGCCGTTGAAGTCGACTTCCAGCCCTGCGCTCTCAAGCACATTGATGGCATCGCGAAGATTGTAACCGAGTACGCTCGGCACGCCCGACTTGTGGTTGCCCGGCTCGAAGTATTTCACGCTTCCCATGCCGAGATTGTCGCGCACGTTCTTTATGCGGCGCTGACCGCCCGATGCAAAGAAAGTGGGCCTGGTGGGAGCGTGCTCGCCTTCGCGGTAATCGGAACTGTTGTTCAACATTCCGCGCGAAAACATCTTGAGCGCGATATTCTTCAACACTGTGCCGCTCGTACTTGCCGCTCCAAACATGTTCTGCTTGGGATAGCATGTGAGCACGATGCATGAGTAGAGAGGCTTTTCGGCGGGGAAGAAGCCGCAGAATGCAAGACGCTTCTTGCCGGTATTGTAGGCTCCGTTCTCGATGATGTAGCATGTACCGGTCTTTCCGGCAATGCGCACCTTGTCGTTGCGCAACAGCTTTCCGGTGCCGTGGTCGCCCCACACTACATTGGTGAGCATCATGCGCATAATCTCGGCAGTGCGCGGACTGCAGGCCATTGTGTCACGCACATAGCTTACAGGCAGCACCGAGTCGATGCCTTCGCCAAGCAGCCGCTCCACAAGGCGCGGACGCACATACTTGCCGTCGTTGGCTATGGCGTTATATATGGAGAGCGTATAGAGCGGTGGAATTTCGGTAGAGTAACCGTAGCACATGCGTGACAAGGCTATTCGTCCGCCACGGTTGCTGGCAACGCTGTCGATGCGAGGAGGGCGTTCACCGGCGATTCCGGTATTCATCGGGTCGAGGAATCCGAGCTTCTTAAGTCGGGTATAGAATGCACCGGGATTGTCGCCGTAGCGTGACGTGATGATTTTAGCCATACCGATGTTGGAGGAGCGCTCGATCACCTCGCGCACGGGCATCGACGCCACACCGTGGGAGTCGGTAATGGGGCGGCCTCCGGCATAAGCAAATCCGTGACCGGTGGTTATCACCTCCTCGACATCCTTAACGATTCCGTCCTCGACAGCTATCATCATCGAGAGGGTCTTCACCACCGAACCCGGCTCATAACCGAGCACGGCACGGTTCATGCCCTCGATGTATTCATCGGACGACGGGCTCTTCTCAAGATTGGAGATGGCCTTGATGTTGCCGGTGCTCACCTCCATAAGCACTGCCACTCCCCAGTCGGCATTGCAGGTGGTGAGAACATTGTTGAGCTCGTTCTCCACGATGTCCTGCATGTTAATGTCGATGGTGGTCTTTATGTTGTAGCCGGGAACCGGCTCTACATCGGTCCAGTTGACGATGTCCTTGGTAAGCGGCACCTTCTTGGCGAGGCCGGGCTTTCCGTAAAGCAGGGAGTCAAGTGCGCGTTCGAGTCCCGATATTCCGTGAGTTTCGCCGGTTATAGAATCGATGCCCACACCGCCCACACTACGACGCGCCATCGCTCCGTAAGGGTTGACACGACGCATCACCTTCTCCTTGGTCAGACCGGTCTTGTTGGCGTTGCGGATGTTGAAGAAGGGGAATGTGCGCAGCAGCTGATAATCGGCGTAGGATATGTTGCCGAGAATCTTGAAGGCGCGGGGGCGCTTTTCACGCGGCTTGTCGAGCGGCGAGAGAAGACGCTTCTTCCACCCTGCCCTGTCGCGTATGGGGAAGTGCAACGCGAGGCTGTCGGCAAGGCTGTCGACGGCAAGCAGGTAACGGCCCTCCATGAAACGCTCGCTGCGGAAGTCGATGCGCACATTGTAGTAGCAGAGGTTGGTGGCAAGTATCGAGCCGTTGCTGGCAAGGATGTTACCGCGTTCGGGGCGTATAGTGTCGACGCGCGACAGCTCCTTCATCGCCTTCTCGTTCCATCGCGAGGCCGATATGACGGTAGTGTCAAATGCCTTATAGACAATAAACGAGGCGAAGACAAGGATGCAGCCTATCACCAGAGCGTAACGCAGCAGTATATGTGATCGATTCTCTTTTTTCATTTCAAGGATGAGAGGTTAATGTTTGCTTAATTTGTAAGGGGGCTTATCCTGAATGCGCAGGTTAAGGTGCATGGTGTCGACCATCTCCTGCATCGACGACTCGCGTATACGGCTCATGTAAGTGCTGCGGACGCGGATGCGCTCGGTTTCCACCTCTTCAAGCTCCTGCTCGAGTCGGCGTATCTCCTCCATTCGGGTCAGGCACTGATAGCGGTTGGTGATGTAGATAAGCACCATCAGAATGGCCAACAGAACCGACTTCCAGTGACGAGCGAAAAAGTCACTGGAAAGCAACCGTCCGTTGATGAGCTTCACCAACAGATTGTCGTCTTTAATTTTCTTGCTTTTGCCTGCGGCCTGTGCCATGTGTGATTATTATGATTTATTTTTTGATTTGACGCATAATGTGAATTGATATCTCATGCCGGCTAATCGTCGGTCGGAAGTTTCTCGGCCACTCTCAGCTTGGCGCTTCGTGCTCGCGGATTCCGCTCGACCTCGGCCTCCGAGGGCACAATGGGTTTCGATGTCAGGAGCTTGAACGGCGACAGGTTGCGGCCGAAGAAGTCCTGAGCCGGCTCTCCGTTAAGATTGCCGGTGCGCATGAAGTTCTTTACAAGTCGGTCCTCAAGCGAATGATAGGTGATGACGACAAGTCGTCCGCCGGGCTTGAGCATGGTGAGAGCCTGCTGCAGGAAGTCGCTCAACGCCTCGATTTCGCCGTTGACGACTATGCGCAGAGCCTGAAACACTTGAGCCAGCTCCTTCTTCTCCTTGCGCGGATTTATGAACGGCTTCACTACGGCAAGGAGCTGCTCCACAGTGGTTATGGGCGACTCCTGACGCGCCTTGACTATTGCAGCGGCAATGCGGCGTGCCGTCTTCAGCTCGCCATAGAGATAGAAGGCGTCGGCAAGCTCCTGCTCGGTATAATTGGCTACGTACCAAGCGGCTGTGCGTGTGGCGTTACGGTTCATACGCATGTCGAGCGGGCCGTCCCAACGGAATGAAAAGCCACGCTCGGGGTCATCGAAATGATGAAACGACACACCGAGGTCGCCAAGAATACCGTCGACACTCTCGACACCGTAATAGCGGAGGAAATTACGCAAAAAACGGAAGTTGCTGTATACAAATGTAAATCGACTGTCGTCGATTGCGTTGTTCATAGCATCGGCGTCCTGATCAAATCCATAAAGGCGACCATCCCCGTTAAGTCGCTGAATTATCGCACGAGAATGTCCGCCACCACCGAATGTGACATCCACATAGATGCCATCGGGCTTAATATCAAGCCCTTGCAGTGTTTCATCAAGCAATGCCGGTATGTGGTAAACTTCCTGTTCCATAGTGCGCGCCAATTAGGTTGTAAAGTTAGCGATTTTATCCAAAATTTACATCCACAAATTTAAACTTTTTTCAAGCAATTTTTAGCAAAGTTATCAACATTGGCCTAACAGTCAGCACTACAACTAATTCCGGCAGCACACAGCGACAAAACGCAGAATTTACAATTGTAAATTAACTTTTAGGTTTTAACAGTTCGGCAAGTTTGGCCACTCCCTCGCTCGCCTTCATTTTAAGCACCGTAACACCCTGAGGCACAGCGGCCGGATTGGGGTCGATATAGTAAACAGGCACGCCTTTCCTTACAAAATGGAGCAGACTCGCCGCCGGATAAACGTTAAGCGAGGTGCCTATCACCACAAATACATCGGCCTCCTGTGCAAGCTCGATGGCCGGCTCGATGTTGGGCACGGCCTCCTGAAAGAATACAATGTGGGGGCGCACCCGGTGTCCGTCGATAACGGTGTCGGGAGTCGTTGCAAGTGCGTCAGGCTTAAGCTCATACACCTTTGTTTCATCGTCGATGGCACGCACTTTCATCAATTCGCCATGCAGATGCAGCACGTTTTTGCTTCCGGCACGCTCATGCAGGTTGTCGACATTCTGGGTGATTATGTAGGTGTCATACCACTGTTCAAGGTCGACCAGACCGAGATGTCCGGCATTAGGTTTGGCATTTACAAGCTCACGGCGACGCTGATTGTAGAATTCATGCACAAGCTTGGGGTTGCGGGCAAAGCCGTCGGCACTCGCCACCTCCATTACGGGATACTTGTCCCAAAGTCCGCCACTGTCGCGAAAAGTAGCAATTCCACTCTCGGCGCTCATGCCTGCACCTGTCGATATAACCAGTTTCTTTTTCATTGCGCAAAAACATTTAATAACAATAACAACTGAATAGCGATTTTTATCGTCACGCACCTAAAATTAACAGCCCCGTACCGACTTGTAATCGGACAAGGGCTGTCAAGCAGGTTGCTGCATCGGCAATAACGATGATGTCCGACACTATTTCTTTACGGGAATCTTGGCGATGCGACGCTCGTGACGACCACCGTCGAAGGGAGTTGCAAGGAATGCGTCAACAATTGCAAGCGCGAGAGCGGGCTCGATGAAACGGGCGGGAAGCACAAGCACGTTGGCGTTGTTGTGGGCGCGTGCAAGCTTGGCAAGCTCCACATTCCAGCAGAGAGCCGAGCGTATTCCCTGATGCTTGTTGAGCGTCATGTTGATGCCATTGCCGCTTCCGCATATACCGATTCCGGGGTAATCGCGTCCGCTTTCAACAGCCTCGGCACAAGGATGAGCATAGTCGGCATAGTCGCAGCTTGCATCGCTGTCGGTTCCGAAATCCTCATACTCGATGCCCTGCGACATCAGGTATCCCTCAACAATGCTTTTAAGTTCATATCCGGCGTGATCGCTGCAAATGGCAATTTTCTTGCCAGGTTCAAGTATTGACATAGTTTCTATAAATTTAGGTTTTTATCTAAGACGAATTCAAAGATACATAATTACCGCGAAATTCCTATCGTCACACTGCAAAAAAATGCGTCACAACGCCTTCGGCGAGAATCAGAATTTCTGTATGTCGACAAGACGCTTGTAGAAGCCGTTCTTTTCGATAAGCTCGTCGTGAGTACCGGCCTCAACGATGCTGCCTTCATGCATGACGCATATTATGTCGGCGTTCTTTATGGTCGACAGCCTGTGGGCTATCACCACGGTCGTGCGGTCGCGCATCAGTCGGTCAAGAGCCTCCTGAACAAGCTTCTCGCTCTCGCTGTCGAGAGCCGAGGTGGCCTCGTCGAGAATGAGGATGGGCGGATTCTTGAGGATGGCCCTGGCGATTGACACACGCTGACGCTGGCCTCCCGAAAGGCGGCATCCGCGGTCACCGATGTTGGTGTCGTAACCGTTTTCCGACTCCATGATGAATTCATGCGCATTGGCAATCTTGGCCGCTTCGATAACCTGCTCGGGAGTCACATCCTTCACACCGAAGGTGATGTTGTTGTAGAAAGTGTCGTTAAACAGGATGGCCTCCTGATTGACATTGCCCATCAATCCGCGCAGGTCGTGCACACGCAGGTCGCGAATGTCGATGCCGTCGACCTTGACGCTGCCCGAATCCACATCATAGAAACGCGGCAGCAGGTCGGCCAAGGTGGATTTGCCCGAACCGCTCTGCCCCACAAGAGCCACCGTCGCACCGGCCGGAACATGCAGCGTCACATCCTTTATGACGGGATTGGTGCCGTAGCTGAACGTAACGCCCTCATAGTCGATAGCCCCCTTGAAGTCGACAAGCTCCTTGGGCTTCTCAGGATCCTGGATGGGATTGCGCGCATCGAGAATGCGGTCGACACGCTCCATCGAGGCAAGACCCTTCTGAATCGAATAAGCGGCCTTCGACAGGTCCTTGGCGGGATTTATGATGCTATAGAATATTATCATGTAGTAGATGAACTTGGGGGCAGTGATTGACGCGTTGCCGCTGAGAATCAACGTGCCGCCAAACCACAGGACGATGGCAATCGTGAGCGTGCCGAGGAACTCGCTCATGGGGTGTGCGAGCGACTGGCGGCGCGCGATGCGGTTGCTTATGCGGTAAAACACCTGATTTTCACGATGGAAGCGCGACTGCACCTTCTCTTCGGCGTTAAAAGCCTTGATTATGCGCAGTCCGCCGAGAGTTTCCTCGATATTGGACATGAGCACGCCCCACTGGGTCTGTCCCTCAAACGACTGTCGCTTCAGCCTCTTGCCCACTCGACCCATGACCAATCCGGCGATAGGAAGCAGGATGAGCACAAATATGGTCAGCTGCCACGATATGGCCACCATCATGACAAGACACACAATAATCATCACGGGGTTCTTGAACATCATGTCGAGCGACGCCATCACGGAGTTCTCGATCTCGGCGACATCGCCTGTCATTCGCGCCATCACATCGCCCTTGCGGGAGTCGGTGAAGAACGCCATGGGGAGCCTCACAATCTTGTCGTACATGTAGTTGCGTATGTCACGCACGATTCCCGAGCGCAACGGCACGATGAAGTAGGAGCTGAGATAGGCCGTACCCGTCTTCAGGGCGGTCATCACCACAAGAATTGCGGCAAGTCCGGCAAGAGCCACCGACTGTCCCCAACGCGCAATCATCACCTGCACATAGTAGTAGAAGTTGTTGATCAGGATGTCGTTGATGTGCTCGAAATCGTTGAAAGGCATGTATTCATAGTGTCCTTCGTTGATGCCGAAGAGCATCTCAAGGATAGGAATGACTATGGCAAACGAGAACAGCGTCAGGAAAGCCGTGAGTATATTGAACAGTATGTTGAGTGCGAGGTACTTCTTATAGGGCGGTACGAAGCGCTTTATGATAGCAAAAAACTCTTTCATAGCACAAAGTTAATGATTTTTCTTCACAACGCCGGCAAACGAGCTTGCTACAAAATCATTTATGAACAATAAAAACACATTTTAGGATAAAAGAGGTGTTTAATTATGGGATTTTTGTAATTTTGTCACAGCCCCGTGCGACTCACAGATGAAGAACAGAACTCTGAAAATATGCCGCGTTGTAGTGTCGGTTATCATCATGGCGATGGTAACGCTGCTGTGGGTTGAATACAGCGCACTGCTTCTCAACGCATTAGGATGGATCGAGCGGATACAGATAATCCCGGTGTCGATAGGATTCTCATTCGGCATTCTCGTGTTCTGGTGGCTGTTCACTTCGCTGTTCGGACGCATATACTGCTCATCGATATGTCCGCTCGGCACCCTGCAGGACATCGTTGCGAGAGTGGGACGAAGCAGCCGTCAGGGGTCGCGACGCGACTACCACTACTCCCCGCCGCTCACCACGCTGCGCTACACAAGCCTCGCCATAATCATAGCCTGCCTCATAGGCGGACTGACGCTGCTTCCCACCGTAGTCGCCCCCTACAGCATATACACCCGCAGTGTGGTCGACCTGCTTAAGCCCGTGTGGGGATGCATCAACAACCTGATTGCCAAGGCGGGCACCGCTACCGGACTGTGGGATGTAACCTATGTCCACGTGTTCACCGCATCGGCTTTCGGCGTCATATTGTCGATAGTGTCGATAACGGCCATCACGATTCCGGCATGGTTCTACGGACGCACGTTCTGCAACACCATCTGCCCCGTGGGGACAACGCTCGGACTGATAAGCAAGCAGTCGCTGTGGCACATAGACATCGACACCGACCTGTGCACCAACTGCCGTCGATGCGAACACGCGTGCAAGGCATCATGCATAAACATGGACGACCACACAGTCGACGGCTCGAGATGCGTAAACTGCTTCAACTGCCTCACGGCATGCCGTGACAACGCCATATTTTACCGCCCTACGCGCAAGCAGCTCTCGATACCGATGCTGCAACGCACCGATGCCAAGGCCGCACCGCCCGCGGCACAGGGACAGGCGGCACCCATGGCCGAATGTTCAACCGATACTACAACCGACCAACCAACCGACCGATGAAACAATATCTCGACCTGCTCCGTCACGTGAAGGAGAACGGAGTATCAAAAAGCGACCGCACCGGAACAGGCACACGCAGTGTGTTTGGCTACCAGATGCGCTTCAACCTCGAAGAGGGATTCCCCTTGCTTACAACCAAGAAACTTCACCTGAAATCCATAATATACGAGCTATTGTGGTTTCTGAAAGGCGATACTAACGTAAAGTATCTGCAGGACAACGGAGTGAGAATATGGAACGAATGGGCCGACCCTGACGGATCGCTCGGACACATATACGGCTTCCAGTGGCGCTCATGGCCCGACTACAAGGGAGGGTCGATTGACCAGATAACCGAAGCGGTGGAAACAATCAAGAACAATCCCGACTCACGACGCATAATAGTGAGCGCATGGAATGTCGCCGACCTTGAAAACATGAATCTGCCGCCATGTCACGCATTCTTCCAGTTCTATGTGGCCGACGGACGACTGAGCCTGCAGCTCTACCAGCGTTCGGCCGACATTTTCCTCGGCGTGCCGTTCAACATCGCCTCCTACGCGCTGCTGCTAATGATGATGGCGCAGGTGACGGGGCTAAAGGCGGGCGACTTCGTGCACACTCTTGGTGACGCACACATCTACAACGACCACCTCGAGCAGGTCGACCTGCAGCTGACACGCGAACCGCGAAAGCTGCCCCGCATGGTCATAAATCCCGATGTGAAGAATATATTTGACTTCACCTACGACGACTTCAAGCTCGAAGACTACGATCCGCATCCCCACATAAAGGCAAAAGTATCGGTATGACGACACGCATTTCAATAATAGCCGCTGTGACACGTGACGGCGGCCTCGGCCACAAGGGCAACCTGCTCTACCGCATAAGCGACGACATGAAGCATTTCAAAGCCGTCACGATGGGCAAGCCCATCATCATGGGGCGCAAGACATTCGAGTCATTTCCCAACGGAGCGTTACCCGGCCGACGCAACATCGTGGTGACAAGCAATGCGTCATATAACGCCCCCGGAATCGAAATAGCCACGTCGCTCAACGAGGCAATCAACATGACGGCGACAAGCGACGAGGCAATGATAATAGGCGGCGGTGAAATCTACCGTCAGGCTATGCCTCATGCGTCACGCATCTACCTGACGCAAATCGATGCCGACGCTCCCGACGCCGACACGCGCTTCCCCGAAATCGACGCAACCCAATGGGATGTCACACAACAAAGCGAAGCGGCAACCGATCCCCGCTCGGGAGTCAATTACCGCTTCGTAACTCTTGATCGCAAATAGCCCGATCAGCCAAGAAGCATGCCGGCACCTACCGAAGCCGACACATCCTCGCCGAGTGTTTCCGACACGATGGCGAGAGCAAAGAAGAGAGCCGACGAAGGGCCGTTGGAGGTAATGAGATTACCGCTTATGACTACACGGTCGTCGATATAGTTGGCACCGCCCTTTATAAGATCATCCTTGAACGAGGGATAGCAGGTGGCGTTCTGTCCGCGTACAATTCCAAGCGGAGCGAGCACCACTGCAGGTGACGCGCATATAGATGCGATGCGTCCGTCCTTACGGTACTGGTTGGTCAACATGTCGCTGAGCTTGCCCGATGCGGCAAGATTGGTAGCTCCCGGCATTCCGCCCGGTGTTATCAGCCACTCGGCATCGTCGGCATCTATTTCATCAATCGTCTTGTCGGCCAACACCGTCACTCCGTGGGCGCCCTTGACCTCACGATTCTTTGTTATCGATACTGTATATACCTCCATACCGGCACGGCGCATAACATCGACCGGAGTCATTGCCTCGACTTCCTCAAAGCCTTCGGCAAGAAAAAGATAGGATGTTTTCATAATCTTAATCGTTATATATTCTTGAATTTTGATTCAGGCGGCTCAATCATTGCCGTCATTTGTAAAGATAGGCATTTGACCTCACAAATCATAATGACGACAGAGTTTTTATCGCATAATGATATTATTTAACAATTTGTCAGCTAACGGATAAAAAAGTACGGGGCATGTCGCATGACATGCCCCGTAAATCATATAGTAAAGTCAATAAGACTATTTCTTTACCACTGTGCAAGAGTAAGGATACTTGCTGAGGTCAAGGGTTACGATGTAGTCACCTTCCTCGCCCTCGAAGTTGAGGTCACCGCCTCCGAATGTAAGATTGTTTACATCGCCTCCGAGATTAGGCTTAGCCCATGAATGGTCGGTCATGAACTTGAAGCTGCCGGGAACCAAATGAACATCGATTGTCCATATCTCATAGTCGGAGTTAGGCGTCATCTCTACCGCATCGGCTTCCGACCATCCGTTAGGAGTAGCGCTACCGATAAGGGCAAGACTGCTGATATACTCCTGAGTGAATTTCATGTCGGGCATATTAACGGTGAGATAGTACAGACCAACCTTTGTAAGCACGCCTTCAAGGATGTTGCCGCCCGAAGTCGACAGAGTGCCTTCGGTTTTGCCGGCTCCTATCCACTGACCGTCGCCGGTCATGAACTTGAATCCGTAGATGGGATCGATACCGGCAAGACCCTGGAAGTTCTCATAGTCGGTTGAGTAGAGAATACCGTGCTTGTCCCATCCAAACTGGTTGGGCACATACATCACGGCCGGAGTCTTGGAGATTGTGTAGGTGAGGTCTTCCATGTTAATGGTAATGTCGTAGTGACCTGCCACCTTGATTACACCTGCCTGAGCGTCAACGCCCACGAGCTTGCCTTCCATAGCCTCGTCACCGTTGGTGGCGGGACCATATTGAGTGTTGTCACCGGGAACCCAGTCGCCTGCCTCGAATGTCGATGCCGGAATTATCTTCCACCACCAGCCAGCAGCAGCCTGCTCGGCGGTAACCTCAATGTTTATAAGCTTGAACACGGGATCGTCGTAGGGGCTCTTGTCGGAGTGGGTGAATGCGATAGCCTGAGGTATCTTCCAGTCACATGCAGTACCCACGAGATAGTAGTTATCCTCGATTACGAAGTCGGCGGGAAGCGGAGTCACCACGAGCGACTGCTTTGCACCGATGGCGCCGAGCAGCACCGAAGAGGTGCCGTTAAGAGCATAAGCCGTATAGTCGACATAGATGGTGCGAGCCTTGGGCGACTTGCCAAACATCTTGCGGAACACTTCGTTAAGCTTCACTGAAGCGACCGAAGCTGTCTTATTGTCGTCAGCAACGTTGAGCACCATAGCCTCGGGGTTGCTCATGTCGGCCGATTCCGACACGCGCATAACCACGCTGAGGTCGTCGGTTGCAGGGAAGTCCTCGAGCTTTGTAATGTTGACCATCGAGAATGTTTCGGCACTCGAAAGGTCGATGGCTCCTCCATCGGGCAACACATCGGTAGCCTCGATTCCGTCGGCCGGCATGACCGGTTCCTGCGGAGTCACCTGCGGAATACCGCGATATACATCGTCGCTACAAGCGGCAAGGCCGAGGGCGAAAGCCGCAAAAAGCGCAATATTAAGTTTTAATTTCATTGTATCGTCAGATTTATTTGTTCATACCTTATTTGTCATCACTCAACGGGGTCGACAATCTCGAAGTCAACGCTACCGGCCTTGAGGTTAACAGTAAACTTAACCCAGTTGGCAGTCCATCCGGGAACGTTATAATAACCTTTGTAACCGGGGCCGCCAATCTTGCCTGAGTACTTGCCGCCGTCAAACTCGATGTCTACAGCATTGTCATCCTTCTGTGAACCGTAGGAATCGGCATCCCATCCGGTCAACTCCTTGTAGAATCGCATCGTAAACTGTCCGTCGGGGATAAAGAATGTTCCGACATAAATCTGAGTACCGATACCGTTGTCGGGCTCATAGAGCATCCAGTCTTCATAAATTGCAGCATTGGATTCGCTCGGCTCGTTCCAACCGTTAGGCTGACCTACGAGATAGATCCATCCCGGCTGACGAACCGAAGGATAGCTTATCACATTGGGAAGAGTCACTACGTTGGACTCGATTGAGTAGAGGTTGGCCAAATCACCGGTCAACGAGGGGAAGAACGAACGTACACGCACATACACGGGGCCTGAATAGGCTTCGCGTCCGGCATACTGGCTAATGTCGGTGTAACCGAGACATGCGCTGATACCGTCGGCTATGTCGCGTGCGGGAACATCAAGAGTGGTGTGAGTGGTGGTGTAAGCCACTTCCGAATAAGGAAGAGCGTCTTCGGCGCTATAGAGATACTTGGAGTCGCTGATCACCTTGCTGAACTCGGGGTCGAGCGACACCTGAACAGCATAGGTGGGAGGAGTTGCGACATCGTAGTCGGGCTGAGAGCAGGTAAACTGCACGCTACCGGCTGTTTCAAGAACATAAGTCTGATTGGCCAACGGAGGAGTATTGAGGAAGTCCTTGTTGACGGGTTGTTTCGCCTTCGGGTCGGTATTATCCTCACAGCTCACGAAGGATACTGCAGCCAATAATACAGCGCAAAGCAAAAATATTTTTTTCATAACTGTAAGCTATTCTGTTAAAGGTTAACTAAATCAATATCCTTCATTCTGTCCAAGAGTATTTACATACTGCGTAGGAATTGCATAGAGGTTGCGGGTAGCGGCAATCGACTGTCCCGATTCTATACCGCCCTTCCAGCTCCAAAGGTAGGAACCGCCGGTGAACTTTCCGAAGCGAATGAGGTCGCTGCGGCGATGTCCTTCCCAGTAAAGCTCACGCATACGCTCGTCGAGAAGATTCTGCTCGTTGAGCGGCAGTGACTCCATTCCGGCACGGTCACGCACCTTGTCGAAGTAGGCCTGACCGTCGCATGACACACCGTGAAGCTGACACTCGGCGAGCATCAGGAATGTATCGGCAAGACGGAACAAGGGGAAGTCGGCGTTATTGAACGTATTCATCTTTATGGCACCCGAAGTGTTGTAGTAGTCGTTCTCGTTGGTATAGGTGAACTTCATGCTCATGTAGCCGCTGCCACCGGGCATTTCCCAGTCACCGATATTGGATAGGTCGTTGGAAAGGCCCTCGGTCCAGAAGAGGTAACGCTCCTCGTCACGTGCGCTGATGACATTGGGCACTTCGGGACGAACACGCGGGCCACCCCATCCTGTACCTTCGATGCCAAGACGCTGCTGGAGGTTCTTGTCGATGTTTGCGTTATAGGCACCGAGTCCGAGGTAGGTAGTACCACCGTAGGTCTGGGTGTTGGAGTTGTCCTGAGGAATACCCCAAAGAATTTCCATCGGGCCACCGGCCGACTGTGAAGCTACATACTTGTCGTTGCTACCGCAGAAGAGGTAACGGTAGGTAGGAGCAAGGTCGGGAATGGTCTTTACGATTTCCTGACAGGCAGTGGCACACTGCTGCCACATTGCAGTTCCGGTGTAGACCTCGGCATTGAGGTAGAGCTTGGCGAGAAGCATCAGGGCACCTTCGCGTGACACACGACCGTAGATGGTCTGCGACGCGGGCTTAAGGCCCTTGATGGCATCCTCAAGATCGGCAACTACGAGAGGGAACATCTCGGCACGAGTCATGGTTTCGGGAGTGGTACCTATCGCATGTTCCTCGGTAACCCAAGGGCCTTTTCCGAAGAGGTCCATCATGTGATAGTAAGAGAGGGCACGGAGAGTGCGGGCCTCACACTTCATGAGGGCGATTTCGTCGGCTGAAAGGGGGTTGGCTACAACAGATGCCTCATCGATGATGCGGAGGAACTCGTTGCAAAGGTTGATCTGGAATGTGAAACGTGACATTGCCTCATAGAGCCAGTGGTTGTCGGGCGACCAAGTGGCGTAGTCGAGCTCGTCAAGACCGGCATCGTTCCAGTTCTTTCCTACGAAAGCCTCATCGGTGCAAAGTTCCTGAAGATTCCACAACTGACGGGTGTAGACACCGGCACCGCCGTCGTCGACAGTGATGTCGGAGCCTCCGTTAACGCCTGAAAGCACAAGGCCGCCATAAACCTGGGCCAGTACCTGATAGTATTGTTCACCGCTGGTAAGTGTAGTGAGCTGACTCGGGTTCTTGGGGTCGATGTTGAGGTCGTCGACACACGAAGAGAGTCCCATGCCTAAAGCCACACAAGCGATAGCTGTATATTTAAGTTTGTTGATAATCATTTTTAATAATCGTTTTAATGGATTAGAATTGAGCTACTATACCGAATGATACGGTGACAGGACGAGGATATACGGCATTGTCGATACCGCCGAATACCTCGGGATCAAGACCGTTGTACTTGGTAATCACGAAAGGATTCTGAACCGCTCCGTAGAGGCGCAGACGAAGTGCGTCGTTGAGCAGGTTGGGCCAAGTGTAACCAATGGTGATGTTGTCGCAACGGAGGAAGCTTGCATTGCGCACGAAGTAGTCGCTCTGCACGCCGCGCACTCCAAGGTCGTTGAAGAGGAAGCGATTGCTCATGAGGTTGCTCAACGGTGCCGATGAGGTCGATGAGATAGAGGTGTTGGCTGCTTCAAAGTCGTTGTACACCCAGTTGCCGATGTTGGCACGGAGTACCATACCGAAGTCCCAGTTCTTATAATTGAACGTGTTGTTCCAAGTGAACACCACCTTCGGGTCGCGGCTGTGATAGATGTACTTGTCGGCTTCGGTTATCTGGCCGTCACCGTTACGGTCGACAAACTGACCTTCGATGGGGTCGCCGTTAACATCGTAAACCTGCTGGTAAACGTAGAAGCTGTAAGCGGGGTGTCCCACCATGTGGGCCTGGATGTTGGTACCTGTACCGGCCGATATGCCACCGGTAGCGATGAAGTAACCGGGATCGTCACCGTCGGTAAGCTTGGTGATCTTGTTCTTGTTCCAGGAGATGTTGAAGTCGGATGTCCATGTGAAGTCACGTGTCACGATAGGACGGGTGTTGATGTTGAACTCGATACCGGTGTTCTCAAGGTCACCGATGTTGGTGTTCATTGCATTGGTCAGGTTAGATCCTGCAGGAACGGTGGCCCAGGTCAACAGGTCCTTGGTCTTACGCTTGTAGACCTCAAGGTTACCTGCGATGCGGTTGTTGAGGAATCCGAAGTCGATACCGAAGTTCCATGTGGTTGTTTCCTCCCACTTGATGTCGGAGTTGTAACCGTTAGGCTTGATAACGTTGATGAATCCGCCCTTTCCGTCGGGGATGATGTTGGGATAGGCAGTGGTGTTGGGCGCCGAGTTACCGTTGTTACCTATTGTATAGATAGGCATGTAGGGGAAGAAGTCGTCGCCTATATCCTGCTGACCGGTGATACCCCAGCTGGCACGGATCTTAAGGTCGCTGAGCACGCTGCGTGTGGGTTCCATGAAAGCTTCGTCGATGATACGCCATGCAAGAGAAACCGACGGGAATGTACCCCAGCGATGATTCTTGGAGAAACGTGAAGTACCGTCCTGACGCAATGTCACGGTGGCGAGATAGCGGTCCATGAATGTGTAGTTGATACGACCGAAGAACGAAACGAGCTTAAGGTCGTTGCGGTAGTAGTTGGTGGGATAAGCCTGGAAGCCCTTGTGCTCACCGGTGTTTACCTGAGTGAAGCTGTTGCCCTGCCAACGGAATGACTGCCAAGAGTAACCTGCAGTAGCGTCAAGGTTGGATGAGATGGCGTCGAAATCCTTCTTGTAGTTGAGGTAGAAGTCGAGAAGGAGGTTGGCCTTCACCTGGTGTTCGTGGAAGTAACGGCCTTCACCGTCCTTTACATTCTGAATCTTCATAACCGCAGGATTGTCGGGATCGGGGAGGAGCAGGTCGCTACCGTTTTTCCACGACATAGGAGAGTTGGCTGCCCAGATGTTGTTGACATTGGAGCGGCTCAAGTCGTAACCGAGGTTGAGGTTGGCGTGGAGTTCGCGGAGGAACGGCATTGCTAGGTCGAGCTGAAGGTTACCTATGCTCTGATATACCTTTGATGAAGAGTTGTATTCGTTAATCAATGACACGGGGTTGAGTGTCTGGATGGTGTTGATGCTTGAACCTGCATCGGTGGGACGGGCAACACGTGTTCCCACATAGGTGGTGTAGTTGTTGAACACATTGCCTTCGGGAGCATAAACGGGCAGCGTGGGGTTGAAGCTTACCGATGCGCCAAGGGCACTACCGTCGAAGAAGCGGTTGTTGATGTAAGCGCCGCGCACGTTGGCGTTAACTGAAAGGAGGCCGTCGAAGAACTTGGGCGAAAGGTTGATACCCACTGTAGCACGGTCCATCTTGGTGGTATTCACGATACCGTTGTTGTTGGTGTAGCTTACCGACACACGATAAGGAAGCACCTTATAAGTACCGCCTACGCTCAGGTTGTAGTCGCTCGACACTGTAGTGCGGAGCACTTCCTTCTGCCAGTTGGTGTTTGCATCGCCGAGGGCGTTAACCTGGCTTGAGCCTTCACCGTAACGGGTGAGGATAAATGAGCTGAACTCCGAAGCATTCATCATGTCGACATAGTTGCGCGGAGTGTTGATGTACATATTGGCAGCAAAGTTCACGACGGGAGCGCCCGACGATCCCTTCTTGGTGGTGATGATGATCACACCGTTAGATGCACGGCTACCGAAGATGGCAGTTGCCGAGGCATCCTTAAGAATTGTCATTGACTCGATGTTCTCGGGGTTTACGAGTGACATTGGGTTGGAAGAACCCAATGTGCCCTTGGTGTCCATGGGCACGCCGTCGATAACAATCAACGGCTCGTTGCTTGCGCTGAGTGATGCACCACCACGAATCTGGATGCTTGCACCGCCTTCAGGCTGACCACCGTTGGTGGTAACGACAACACCGGGGCTGCGGCCTACGAGAAGGTCCTGAGCCGATGTTGCAAGACCGGCCTGAACCTCACTGGGCTTGATGGCCGAAACTGCTCCTGTGGCATCGCTCTTCTTAACGCTACCGTAACCGATGGCCACAACTTCGTTAAGCATCACCGAGTTCTCCTTGAGGACAACATTGATGTTGGTGCGACCGTCAACAGGTATTTCTTGTGTATCATAGCCGACATACGACACAATCAACGTGGCTTTAGGGTCGACCGAAAGGGAATAGTTACCGTCGAAGTCGGTAGCAGCGCCCACTGAGGTACCTTTAGCTATCACACTGGCTCCGATAAGAGGTTCTCCGGTAGCGTCGGTCACAGTACCCGTTACTGTAATCGTCTGTGCCAGAGCCGGGAAGGAGAAACACAGGACCATCACGGCGACAATCCAGGCCTTCCGAGTCATTTGAAAACAAATGTTCTTCATGCAAGAGTTTGTTTAGTTTTACATTAATTAAATTTATTTATCTCAATTTCTTTAAATCGCTCATTGGGCACAATCAACCGGCAAACATACATAAAGTAGACAGGAGTCCCACACACCAATGCACAAAAAACAAGGTAGCATCGGCAAGCCGCTATTAAAATCAATACATAAAATAGCTGATTTTCTATCTTTAGTATTACCTATTTGAAGTCGTGCTTCAATTTGAACAATTATCGCTATAAGAATCGCTGCAAAAATACGCAGAATAAGTAATATCTAATGTAAAAGCATATAAAATAAGCATAAAATTAACATAATTTAGCTTATTTAACACAACATTTAACGCCGTTTTTTGTCTTAGCCCGACGCTTCGGACAAAGCATTGCGAATGCCGCAAAAAAAGCCGGTGCGAAATTGAATCCGCACCGGCGATATCATGTCAAAACCAAGCCTCGTTTTAGAACTCGGCGTTGTTGGGTGTACGCGGGAAGGGAATGACGTCACGAATGTTGGTCATACCGGTCACGAAGAGCACAAGACGCTCAAATCCGAGTCCGAATCCTGCATGAGGAACGGTGCCGAAACGACGGGTGTCAAGATACCACCACATGTCCTTCATGGGGATGTCGAGCTCCTCGATGCGTCCGAGAAGCTTGTCGTAGTTCTCCTCACGCTCCGAGCCGCCGATAATCTCTCCGATCTTCGGGAAGAGGACATCCATGGCCCTTACGGTCTTTCCGTCGTCGTTGAGCTTCATGTAGAAGGCCTTTATCTCCTTGGGATAGTCGGTAAGTATCACCGGACGCTTGAAATGCTCCTCGACGAGATAACGCTCATGCTCGCTCTGAAGGTCGGCGCCCCAATATACGGGGAACTCAAACTTGTGACCCGACTCCTCAAGAATCTTAACACCTTCGGAATAGGAGAGGCGCACAAACTCGTTGTCGAGCACGAAGCGCAGACGCTCTACAAGCTCGGGGTCGTAGTGCTCGGCCAGGAATTGGATGTCGTCGAGCGAATGCTCAAGAGCATAGCTGATACAGTATTTGATAAACTCCTCGGCAAGGTCCATATTGTCAGTGATGTCGTAGAACGCCATTTCAGGCTCGATCATCCAGAATTCCGACAAGTGACGCGGAGTGTTGGAGTTTTCGGCACGGAATGTGGGGCCGAAGGTGTATATGGCACCAAGGGCGGTGGCTCCAAGCTCACCCTCAAGCTGTCCCGACACGGTAAGTGCGGTGGGCTTTCCGAAGAAGTCGAGCGAGTAGTCAACCTGTCCCTCCTCGGTTTTGGGGAGGTTGTTGAGATTGAGCGTGGTCACCTGGAACATAGCGCCGGCACCCTCGCAGTCACTCGCCGTGATGAGCGGAGTGTTGAGATAGAAGAATCCCTTTTCCTGGAAGAACTTGTGGATGGCAAATGCCAATGCACTGCGCACTCGCAGGATGGCGCCGAAGGTGTTGGTGCGCGGACGCAGATGCGCCTTTTCACGCAGGAACTCCAATGTGTGGCCCTTCTTCTGCAGCGGGTAAGCCTCGGGGTCGGCGGTGCCGAACACCTCAAGCTCACGAGCCTGAATCTCGACCGATTGTCCCTTGCCCATCGACTCGACCAGCACACCGTCGACCTTGATCGACGACCCTGTGGTGATGGGCTTGAGCTGCTCATCGGTAAACTGCGACATGTCGAAGACTATCTGCACGTTCTTGACTGTCGAACCGTCGTTCAACGCCACAAACTGAACATGCTTGTTGCCTCGGCGGGTGCGCACCCAACCCATGACACACACTTCCTGACCTATCAGTTCGGGTCGAAACAGGTCAATTATCTTTGTACGTTTCATTGCAAGCTATATTATATATAATAATGTAGATTATTCAAATGATCCCATCTTGAGGAAGTTGACCTCCTCCTGGGTGAGGTAACGCCAGCGACCGCGGGGAAGATTCTTCTTGGTGAGTCCGGCAAAGTAAACACGGTCAAGCTTGGTCACGTGATAGCCGAGGCTCTCGAAGATGCGGCGCACGATGCGGTTGCGTCCCGAGTGAATCTCGATACCGGCCTGATTGCGGTCGTTCTCGGTGGCATAGCTTATTGCGTCGGCATGGATGGGGCCGTCCTCAAGCTCGATTCCGTCGGCGATTGCCTGCATGTCATCTTCCGAGATGTCCTTGTCGGTCCACACGTGATAGATTTTCTTCTTCACATACTTGGGATGTGTGAGCTTCGAGGCGAGGTCGCCGTCGTTGGTGAGAAGAAGCACACCGGTAGTGTTGCGGTCAAGACGACCTACGGGATAGATGCGCTCGTTGCAAGCACCCTTTACGAGGTCCATCACTGTTGTGCGGCCGTTGGGGTCGTCGCTTGTGGTCACGCAATCCTTGGGTTTGTTGAGCAGGATGTAGCACTTGCTCTCCAGTGTCACCACCTTTTCATCATATTCAACGACATCGCTGTGCGAAATCTTGGTTCCGAGTTCGGTTACTACCTCTCCGTTCACCTTTACAAGACCCTGCTGGATAAATTCGTCGGCTTCGCGGCGTGAGCATATTCCGGCATTGGCCATGAACTTGTTAAGACGAATCTGTTCGTTGGGATCGGGTATCGGCATTTCGTACTCTATGCGCTTTGGACGCGGAGTGAAGCTCTTGCCCTGACGGGGTGCGTTGAATCCCTGGCGGTTGGGACCCTGCTGACGACGGTTGTTGTAACCGCCCTGACGGTTGGGACCCTGCTGGCGATTGTTGTTGTAACCACCCTGCTGACGGTTGTTATAGCCGCCCTGCTGGCGATTGTTGTTGTAGCCACCCTGCTGACGGTTGTTGTTGTAACCACCCTGGCGGTTGTTGTAGCCGCCCTGGCGATTGTTGTTGTAACCGCCCTGACGATTATTGTTGTAGCCACCCTGACGGTTGTTGTTGTAACCACCCTGACGATTGTTGTTGTAACCGCCCTGACGATTGTTGTTATAGCCGCCCTGACGATTGTTATTGTAACCGCCCTGCTGACGATAGTTGTTGTAACCGCCCTCCTGCTGAGTCGAAGGAGTGTAACCTTCGCTCATCGAAGTGCCTTCGGCGGGTGTAGTGCTTTCGGCGCCCTCCGATGCCGCAGGCGATTGATATTGTTGACGAGGCTGATAACCTCCCTGATTGTATCGGTTGTTATAGTTGTTGCCCTGACGGTATCCGCCCTGGTTGTAACGATTGTTGCCGTAACCACCCTGCTGACGATTGTTGTTGTAGGGACGGGGTTGATAGTTGCGTTCTCGCTGGTAATCTCCCTGAGTATGCTCGCCCGACGACTGATAGTCGCTCGGTTGGTCATAGTTTACTTTACCGTAATGTTGTGCATCTCCGTCCGATGATGCTGCGATGCGATTTTCGCCGATTCTCGGTCGTTTGGGTTTCTTTTCTTCACTGTCCATAATTCAGTCACTTTTAAATTGGTTGAGTAATGCTTGTTGTCTGCCTCGCGGCGTCGTTTTAGTTGTTTTGTTTGATTTCCCGGACAAACCGGATAATTGTTATTAATAAAATGTTAATAAAATTGTTGACTCATTCATTATAAGCATTTTGGAATCGTAAATCAGTCACTACTATTATTACGCCCTCACACTTTTCTCGTGCAATAGGACCCGCGACTGCGTGTCATAGTGCATTAAGTTGTGCAAAATTAATTTTTTTATTTGACTGCGCCAACATTTACATAACGTTAATTGAATCAAAAAGCACTGTGAAATCATACCCACGAAGCATTTTTAACCTTTTTTAATCATTGCCACGCCCGAATATTTATCCCTCATAAGATAAACAAACGACCGCCCCGTCAGGAGTTTACCTGACGGGGCGGCGTAAATCAGTAGTATTTACAACCTGTCGGCGGGGCAATTGCGACCGGGCCGAGGGGTTGCGATGTTATCAATATCCTGTGTAGGAGTGGGGCGAAAGATGCTTAAGCTCCTCCTTGACCGCGTCGTTCACATTGAGCGTGTCGATAAACGATGCGATGCTCTCGGCAGTAACCGTGGTGTTGACGCGGGTAAGCTCCTTCAAGGTTTCGTAGGGCTTCGGATAACCTTCGCGACGGAGTATCGTCTGGATTCCCTCGGCTACCACATTCCACATGTTGTCGAGGTCGCGGGCTATAGCGGCTTCATTGAGGAGCAGCTTGTTGAGTCCCTTAAGCGTAGAGCTGAGGGCAATCATCATGTGACCCAGAGGCACACCTATATTGCGCAGTACGGTTGAGTCGGTGAGGTCACGCTGCAGACGCGATATAGGCAGCTTCATTGCCAGGTGGTCAAGCACCGCATTGGCTATGCCGAGATTACCCTCGGAGTTCTCAAAGTCGATGGGGTTGACCTTATGGGGCATTGCCGACGAACCTACCTCGCCTGCCTTTATCTTCTGCTTGAAATATTCCATTGATATGTACTGCCACATGTCCTTGTCAAGGTCGAGGATGATAGTGTTGATGCGGCGCAGGGCGTCGAAAATGGCAGCCATGTTGTCGTAGTTGGAAATCTGGGTTGTGTACTCCTCACGCTCTATGCCTAAGCGGTCGTTGAGGAAACGTGCGGCAAAGTCACGCCAGTCAATCGAAGGATAGGCAGTGAGATGCGCGTTGAAATTTCCGGTGGCGCCACCAAACTTTCCGCTCACGGGAACAGCGTCGAGCAGCGCTATCTGACGGCGCAGACGATAGCTGAACACCTTTATCTCCTTGCCAAGACGAGTGGGCGAAGCCGGCTGGCCGTGAGTCTTGGCGAGCATGGGCAGATCCTTCCACTCTTCGGCGCGGGCCTCAAGATGCTCCACAAGCTCCATAAGAAGCGGACGATACACATGCTCAAGAGCCTCCTTGATCGACAGGGGCACCGAAGTGTTGTTGATGTCCTGCGAGGTGAGGCCGAAATGGATGAACTCCTTGAAGCTCTCCAGCCCAAGAGCGTCCCAACGCTCCTTAAGGAAGTATTCAACAGCCTTGACATCGTGGTTGGTCACCGATTCTATCGACTTGATGCGCTCGGCATCGGCCAAAGTGAAGTTTTTATATATGCTGCGCAGCTCGGGGAATATCTCCGGATTGACAGCCGCGAGCTGAGGCAAGGGGATTTCGCACAAGGCGATGAAATACTCGATTTCCACACGCACTCGATAACGAATGAGCGCAAACTCCGAAAAATACTCGTCAAGACGCTCGCATTTGCCGCGATAACGGCCGTCAATGGGCGAAATAGCTGTAAGTTGAGTCAGTTGCATATCAAAATAATATATGTATAATGATTGATAGGCACAAAGTTACGCAATAAATTTGATTTTTTGAGTGATTTTTATGCCGTTTTTATTTGCCAATTCAGAAAATCGTTGTAACTTTGCATCGCTTTAACGAAGAAAGGGCGCTTAGCTCAGCTGGTTCAGAGCATCTGCCTTACAAGCAGAGGGTCGGGGGTTCGAATCCCTCAGCGCCCACAATATTAAACCCCATTCTTCGTTGAAGTTCCCGAAAAATTTTCGGGCGCTTAGCTCAGCTGGTTCAGAGCATCTGCCTTACAAGCAGAGGGTCGGGGGTTCGAATCCCTCAGCGCCCACTCCCAAGTCCTCGGCAAGTTTTTGCCGGGGACTTTCTTTTTGTCACCGATTTGCGACATCTATATAACACATTTGCGATAAATGTCACAATAAAGTTAAATTCCCGCGCCGCATTTACTTTCTTTGAAGCTATTCGACCTATATTTGCACACCGAAAGCGCCGCCCCGCATAACAAGGGTGCTTACTATCAGAATGAAATCAAAAACTACAATAACATTAATCGTCGTATTGCTTTGCGCCATCCTGTGCTATGGGTTTGTCTTGTCGCGTACATCACAAAATGACATCAGCTCCGACAACCCCGACGGAATCGTTGGCACCATGTCGCTTAGCGGCTCGCCATTCGTGGCCGAGATAGCCCCGGGACTGATGTTCAAAATCGACACCGGAAGCGACCTCAGCACAATAACCGCCGAGGCCCTCGCCACCCTGGAAAAGATGGGCTACCATCCGCGCAAAGAGATATACCCCGTATTGGGCCGTGACGGCATGGGCGACATCCAGCTGTCGGCAACACGCTATAAAATCGATCTACCATTCCACCACAAGGTCTACGAAAACGACTCCACGATCTATAATGAGATAATAAACGTAATACACAACGTGGATTTCGCACCTTCAAAGAACGGATTATCGGTTCTCGGTATAGACTTCCTGCAGAAGTTCAAGATTGAGTATCAATATCACAATAAAGCCCTCAACCTATATGTAAAACTACCTGCGGGCTATGTCCAATGCGTCGATTTAAGCTATTCAAAAGCATTGAGGACAAGCATTTGGCTCGGCAAAAGATACTACATACCCATATCAATTGAATCGGACGAGGACGAATACTTCATCGACACCGGCCTGCAGCGAGTGGGCATAAAGCTCCCCTATCGCGAAGCAAGGCGCACATTGAGGCCGCTATACGCCGACACTGTGGTTTCGGCACGCGGACAATTCCCCGCTATAGTCGACCATTCGGCCATATTGTCGTGCGGCGATCGAGGCGGCTCATACACAGCCTACTACTACGACAACGACGAGGAAGACTTTGCAATGAACCCCTTCAACCTCTTCACTCAGGATGTGCTCATCGACTTCATCGACCTGAAGCTCTACCTCAAGCCCACCTACAATATTCCCAAGCGGAAATTGCCCGAATCGGTGACCCACATCACAGCGTCGCGATAGACCGCTCACGCAATACAAGCCCGATTAAACCCACTCCGATTAAAATTTTATCGGTTTTGGGATGCGGAATTAAATAATTATAACTAATTTCGCGCATTGACAAAATAAATTCAACTATGACCGAGGAATTAGATTGGGGAAAGCTCTCTTTCGGCTACATCCCCACCGATTACAACGTACGTTGCTACTATCGCGACGGCAAATGGGGCGATATCGAAGTTTCACAATCCGAAACAATCAATCTCCACATTGCCGCCACCGCATTGCATTATGGACAAGAGATATTTGAAGGTCTGAAGGCCTTCCGTGGTAAGGACGGCAAAGTGCGCATATTCCGTCTTGAGGAGAACGCCAAGCGCATAATCGAGTCGGCCAAAGGAATCATGATGGCTCCCGTCCCCGTAGAGCTCTTCACCGAAATGGTAAAGAAAGTAGTGAAGCTCAACGAGCGCTTCGTGCCACCCTACGGAAGCGGAGCATCGCTCTACATCCGTCCGCTTGAGATAGGCATTTCGGCACAAGTAGGCGTAAAGCCCGCCACCGAATACCTCTTCCTTATACTCGTAACCCCCGTGGGCCCCTACTTCAAGGAGGGATTCAAGCCCACCAATATATGTATCATGCGCGAGTTTGACCGCGTAGCCCCCAAAGGCACAGGACGCTGGAAAGTCGGAGGAAACTATGCCGCAAGCCTCGAAGCCGGCGAACGCGCCCACTCTCTCGGCTACTCGGCCGTGCTCTATCTCGACCCCAAGGAGAAGAAATATCTCGACGAATGCGGCCCCGCCAACTTCTTCGCGATAAAGGACGGCAAATATATAACTCCCGCATCGGAATCGATTCTGCCCTCGATAACCAACAAGAGCCTCATGCAGCTTGCCGAGGACATGGGCATTACCGTTGAACGACGCCACATCCCACTTGAGGAGCTTGCCGAAATCCAGGAGGCGGCAGCCTGCGGAACAGCAGCCGTGGCTTCGCCCGTCGCCGAAATCGACGACCTCGACACCGGCGTGAAATATGTAGTCAGCAAGGACGGCCAGCCCGGCCCCGTAGTGACAGCCCTCTACAACAAGCTGCGCGCAATACAGCTCGGCGAGGAAGAGGACATCCACGGATGGAACACCGTCATCGACTAATCCCGACGACTCACAATCGAAACATCATACCCGAAAGGCGCTTCCCGATCACGGGTGAGCGTCTTTCGGCTTTTTAATCACAGCAATGACCTATCAGGAAATAATCGACAAATACTACCCCGACGACAACGAGCTGCGACATATATATATGAAGCACGCTCGCCAGGTGGCCGACCTCGCACTCGCCATAAACCGCGAGCGCAGCCTCAACCTCGACCCCGTGGAAGTGGAGAGCGCGGCAATGTTGCACGACATAGGCATCTTCGCCACCAACGCTCCCGGCATACACTGCCATGGCGACGCCCACTATATGCGTCACGGCGTGATCGGCGCCCGGCTACTTCGCGACGAAGGAGCTCCCGAGTCATGGGCGCTTGTTGCCGAGCGTCACACCGGAACAGGCATAACAATGGAGGACATCCTGCAGCAACAACTCGACCTGCCCCTCGGCGACTACTGCCCCGAGTCGATGCTCGAGAAGCTGATTTGCTACGCCGACAAGTTCTACTCCAAGAGCGGCAGCATGGCCAAGAAGCCGCTGTCGCGCGTGCGCAACTCCATCGCGCGTCATGGAAGCGACTCCCTGTCGCGATTCGACCGGCTCCATGAAATGTTTGCAATCCCCGACACCGAAGCCTGACCTGCGCCCCAAAAGTTTTACGCCCAACTTTTGGGGATGCAGTTTAAGAGCCGGTTCGACAATAAATATTGTGGAACGGAATCTGAGCAAATACGTTCAGCCAATTGTTAATTGATGCAATACATTGCAATTATATCAACAAAATGTATTATCTTTGCACCGTCCTTTAGTGACAACCTTATTCGGGTGGAAAAATTTGGCTGCTTGCAACCACCGTAAAAAATGCTAAAACCGCAAAATGCTCTAAAATCATAAAAACGGCTTAGTGTTTTTTACTCCGTCCCGACCAAGGTCGATACGGGGATTTTTATTTTTGAACCAAATTAAACTGCAATACTAAGCTATGACCAATTATCTTTTCACTTCGGAATCGGTGTCGGAAGGACACCCCGACAAAGTCGCCGACCAAATCTCCGACGCAATACTCGACGAATTTCTCGCTCATGACCCCGACTCAAAGGTGGCCTGCGAAACTCTTGTCACCACCGGACAGGTAGTCGTTGCCGGCGAAGTCAAGAGCAAAGCCTACATCGACCTGATGGATGTGACTCGACGAGTGATTAACGAAATAGGCTACGACCGCAGCGAGCTGAAGTTTGACGGCAACGCTTGCGGAGTATTCTCGGCCCTCCACGAGCAGAGCGCCGACATCAACCGAGGTGTGGAACGTGCCGACGAGCAGGAACAGGGAGCCGGCGACCAAGGCATGATGTTCGGTTACGCCTGCAACGAAACCCCCAACTATATGCCCTTGTCGCTCGACCTCAGTCACGCACTGCTGCGCGAGCTCTCGGCAATACGCCGCGAAGGCGAGCTGATGCCCTACCTCCGTCCCGACTCAAAGAGCCAGGTGACAATCGAATACTCGCCCGACGGCACTCCGGTGCGCATACACACTATCGTCATCTCGACACAGCACGACGAGTTCATCCCGGCCGAAGATGCCGAGTCGCAGGAAAAAGCCGATGAAATGATGCTCGAGAAGATACGCACCGATGTCCGCGACATCCTTCTCCCCCGCGTGAAGGCCAAGCTTCCCGACAGCGTCAAGGCTCTTTTCGACGACAAGCTGATACTCCATGTCAACCCCACCGGCAAATTCGTAATCGGAGGTCCCCACGGCGACACCGGACTCACCGGACGCAAGATAATCGTCGACACCTACGGCGGACGCGGAGCCCACGGCGGCGGTGCCTTCTCGGGTAAGGACCCCTCCAAGGTCGACCGTTCGGCAGCCTATGCGGCCCGTCACATCGCCAAGAATCTCGTTGCCGCCGGCGTGGCTCGCGAAGCTCTCGTCCAGGTTGCCTATGCCATCGGTGTGGCACAGCCTGTAAGCCTCTATGTCAACACCCGCGGAACAGCCAATGTCGACATGACCGACGCCGAGATATCGCAGCACGTGTCCAAGCTGTTTGACATGCGTCCCCACGCCATCGAAAAGCGCTTGAAACTACGCAACCCCATCTATCAGGAAACCGCCTCGTTCGGCCACATGGGACGCGAACCCCGCACCGTGACCAAAACGTTCATTTCAAAGTATGAACCCACCAAAACCATAGAGGTAGAGCTCTTCACATGGGAAAAACTCGATGCTGTTGACGCAATACGCAACGAATTTGGCCTATAATCATCCTCGACATTGCATAAAATGTTGACTTAGTGACGATGCTATTGAATTATTTTAGTATCTTTGTGCGATTTTACCCTATTCGGCGAGAGCCGGGGCGTAAAATCGCTCAGTCATTATCATTGAAAAATTAAAATAACGTAAAACAATAAATGGCAACACTTGAAAAAATCCGCAGTAAATCAACACTGCTACTCATCGTCGTCGGAGCTGCTTTGCTCGCGTTCATCATCGGTGACTTCTTCACTTCGGGACGCACCCTGTTCGGCACCGGCACCACTATCGCAAAGGTAGGTAAAGAAAAAATCGACATTCAGGAATTTCAGCGCCGCTACGAGGAAGTTAACCAGCAGTACCAGCAGCAGAACACAAAGATGGACCCTGCCGCTCTGCAGCAATATGTCCTCAACCAGATGATTCAGGAGCGACTGATCAACAAGGAAATCGAAGACCTTGGAATCGAGGTAACCGACAATGAGCTGTCGAAAGCCATGCTCGGCCCCAACGCCCACTATGCAATGATCCAGTTTGCACAGCAGATGGGCTTCCAGTCGCCCGACCAGCTCTACGATGTAGCGTTCAACCCCACTAAATACAATGTTCCCGCCGATCAGGCCCAGCAGATTCAGGCTCTTTGGCTCCGTCAGGAACAGCAGATGGCCGAAATGCTCAAGCAGCAGAAGTTGCAGTATCTTCTTGCCTCGTCAATCGTTGCCAACGACCTCGACGCAAAAGCATTCTACGACAGCAACGCTTCGACAAGCCACATAATCTACGCTCACAAGAACTATGCCGATGTCCCCAACGACCAGTATGAGGTGACAAGCGCCGACATCCGCGACGAATACAACAAGGAGAAAAACAGCTTCAAGGTGAACGACGAAACCCGTCGCGCTCACTTCATCGCTGTAAACATCGCTCCTTCACAGGCCGACATCAATCAGGGCCGAGTGCTCGTCGACACCACAATCTCACGCCTTAGCGCAACTCCCGCCGTTGACGCAGTTAACGGTGACTCCAACTTCGGCGTTGACCGCAACTCGGCTGCCGCATCGTCAATCACCAACCCGCAGCTCCGTGAGTTCGTAACCACTGCGGCTCCCGGCGATGTAAAGATGCTGTCGTTCATCAACGACGAGTTTACAATCGTTAAGCTCATCGGTTCAAAGAACGCCGTTGACTCAATCAATGTCGATGTAATCGCATTCCAGGGCGACGCCGCATCACGCGACTCACTTCTTGATGCCCTCAACTCGGGCCTCGCCTTCGAGGAAGCCCTCAAGCGTCCCGGCGTGGCAGGCGGACAGGCCGATATCTGGCAGACTCTCGCTTCAGCTCCCGACAACGAGGTTAAGGATCGCCTCCTCAGCGCAGGTAGCAACTACTTCATTGCCGATTCGATGGGAACCGACGCCCGCATCATCCGCGTGAACACCAAGCGCGCTCCCGTCAACATCTACGATTTCGCAACCGTAACTTATAAGGTATATCCCTCCGACGAAACAATCGCAAAGCTCAACTCCGATCTTGAAAACTTCATGGCCGGAGTAACCAGCGCCGATTCACTCACTGTAACAAGAGCTCTCTCGGCAGGCTACACCCTCCAGCCCGCAATGGTCACCGCCAACAGCTCGATGCTTGGCAATGTACCCTACACCCGCAACGCTGTGAAGTGGGTTATGGATGCAAAGGAAGGACAGATTTCTCCCATCCTCGAGGACGGACAGAACGACAAGCTCATCGTTGTCGCACTTAACGACATCATCAAGCCCGGTTATCTGCCTGCCGACGACGAGGACATCCGTCTTGCTCTCGCCGAGCGCGCACGTAACAACAAGAAGGCTGCCGGACTCATTGCCGAGTATGCAGGCAAGGCCAACGATGTTGCCGGCTATGCAGCTCTCATGAACTCTTCGGTTGACTCTACCGATGTTACATTCGGTCAGATGTTCATCCCCGGCATCGGTGTTACCGAGTCGGAGCTTCTCGGTCAGGTTCCCGTCAGCAAGGAAGGTGCTGTCGTAGGTCCCGTAAAGGGCACCAACGGTGTGTACGTTTACCAGGTTTACGGTGTTGACAACGAATCACGCCCCTACAGCTACGAGGAGAATGCAGCCCGCTACAGCCAGCAGCTCGGCGCACAGGCCGTGCTTGGCAACGTAATCGGCATCTTGATGAACAATAACCCCGTCGAGAACAACACCCTCAAGTTCTACACTGAATAATAGGATAATCTGATATATTATTCCCACCTTTTTCGGGCCGCCGATGAATCATTACGATTCGGCGGCCCTATTTTTATGTTTTGTGGCAGGTTATTTAACAATATCCCGCATCACAACGTTTTATGTCGCTTTTTTTGGCTATATTTGTGAAGATATATCCAATTATTATTAACAGATCATTCCACCAATGAAAAAAATCACAGCTACGTGCCTTTTCGCTGCGGTTGCTCTCGCGGCGGGAGCAAAAACGCCCGAATGGCTCGACCCTGAAGTCAATGCCGTGAATCGCGCTCCGATGCATTCATCCTACTTTGCGTTTGAATCGGTCGAGGATTCCAACGGTGACAAAGCATCAAGCGACAACTACGTGTCGCTCAACGGCAAATGGAAATTCAACTGGGTAGCCGATGCCGACAAGCGCCCTACCGATTTCTGGAAAGTCAACTACGACGATTCATCATGGGGACAAATCAATGTACCCGGAATGTGGGAGCTTAACGGATACGGCGACCCCATCTACGTGAACAACGGATATGCCTGGCGCAATCACTTTGAGAACAATCCTCCTCAGGTACCCGAAAAGGACAACCATGTGGGAACCTACCGTAAGGAAATTGAAATCCCTGCCGACTGGAAAGGCAAGGATGTAATAGCCCACTTCGGCTCGGCCACTTCCAACATCTCGCTTTGGGTAAACGGAAAGTATGTAGGCTATGGCGAAGACAGCAAGCTTGAAAATGAGTTTGACATAACCCCCTATATCCGTCCCGGACAGAAGAACCTCATCACATTCCAGATTTTCCGCTG
Source organism: Muribaculum gordoncarteri (assembly GCF_004803695.1). Classification (NCBI taxonomy): domain Bacteria; kingdom Pseudomonadati; phylum Bacteroidota; class Bacteroidia; order Bacteroidales; family Muribaculaceae; genus Muribaculum; species Muribaculum gordoncarteri. The sequence continues at coordinate 3,066,899 of NZ_CP039393.1, read as the reverse complement.
GTGTGACGGAACCTACCTTGAGGACCAGGACTTCTTCCGTTTCAGCGGACTCGCCCGCGACAGCTATCTCTATGCACGTTCCAAGAACCGCATTCAGGACATCCGCGTGAATGCCGACCTTACCGACGACTATCGTGACGGTAAACTCGGTGTCGACATCGACGTGAAAGGCAGCGGCAACATAACCCTCGAGCTCCTCAATGCCGACAACAAGGTTATCAAGACCGAAACAATCAACAACGCCAAGGGAAATGTCAAGCGCACTCTCGACATCCCCAATCCGCTGAAGTGGAGTGCCGAAATTCCCAACCTATACACTTTGCGCACCACATTCTCCAAAAACGGCAAGACCCTCGAGGTTATTCCCGTAAATGTAGGTTTCCGCAAGATTGAAATCAAGAACTCACAGCTTCTTGTCAACGGACAGCCCGTTCTCTTCAAGGGTGCCGACCGTCACGAGCTCGACCCCGACGGAGGTTATGTAGTGTCGCTCGACCGCATGCTTCAGGACATCCAGCTCATGAAGGAGCTCAACATCAACGCAGTGCGCACATGTCACTACCCCGATGACGCATTGTGGTATGACCTCTGCGACAAGTACGGTATATATGTAGTGGCCGAGGCCAATATCGAGTCCCACGGAATGGGCTACGGCGACGAAACCCTCGCCAAGAATCCCGCCTACGCAAAGGCTCACCTTGAACGCAACCAGCGTCACGTACAGCGCAACTTCAACCATCCGAGCATCATCGTGTGGTCGCTTGGCAACGAGGCAGGTTACGGCCCCAACTTTGAAGCCGCTTACGACATGGTTAAAGCCATGGACACCAGCCGCCCCGTTCAGTATGAGCAGGCTCGCATCGACGGCAAGACCGACATCTTCTGCCCCATATACTATCCCTACGAGCACTCCGAGAGATATTCTCAGAACGACAACTACAATAAGCCGCTCATCCAGTGCGAATATGCTCACGCAATGGGTAACTCTCAGGGAGGATTCAAGGAATACTGGGATCTCATCCGCAAATATCCCAAATATCAGGGCGGTTACATCTGGGACTTCGTTGACCAGTCAATCCGTTGGAAGGACAAGAATGGAACTACCATCTGGGCCTATGGAGGCGACTTCAACGACTACGATGCCAACGACCAGAACTTCTGCGACAACGGTCTTATCAGCCCCGACCGCATTCCCAATCCTCACGCCTACGAAGTGGCACGCATCCAGCAGAACATCCTCACCACAGCTGCAGGCGAGGGCAAGGTAAGCATATTCAACGAAAACTTCTTCCGCGACCTCAGCTACGTTACCCTCAACTGGACTCTCCTCCACAACGGTGTGCCCGTTAAGACCGGCGTTATCGAAAATCTCGATGTAGCTCCCCAGAAGTCACGCGAATATGCCATCAACTACGGCCCCATCGGCTCTACCGGCGAGTGGCTGCTCAATATCGACTACTCAACCAAGGAACGCGAGGGACTTCTCCCCGCCGGATTTGTTGTAGCACAGGAGCAGATCGTTCTTCGCCCCTACGCATCGTCAATCGTCAGGGCATCGGCTCCCGCCGTCACCAAGATCGACGACAACGCCAAGAGCCTCGTCGTTAACGGACTCGACTTCTCGCTGGCCGTAGACAAGGCCACCGGTTACATCAACCGTTACGAAGTGGGCGGAACATCGATGTTGAAGGACGGTGCCTCAATCACCCCCAACTTCTGGCGCGCACCCACCGACAACGACTACGGCGCAGGCCTTCAGCGCAGATACCGCGCATGGCTCAACCCCGAAATCAAGCTCACCGCTCTCAACTCTGAAATCAAGGACGGTTGCGCCGTGATTACAGCTGACTACGACATGCCTTCGGTTAAAGCAACGCTGAAGCTCGTCTACACAGTCGACGGAAACGGTGTCGTAACAGTCAACGAGGACATGACGGCCACGAAGGATGCCAAGGTTGCCAACCTCTTCCGCTTCGGTATGCAGATGCCTATGCCCGCTTCGTTTGAAACTGTTGAATACTACGGACGCGGCCCCGGCGAAAACTACATTGACCGCAATAACTGCACCAACCTCGGCATATACCGCCAGACCGTTACCGAGCAGCCCTACAACTATATCCGTCCGCAGGAAACAGGAACACGCACCGACCTCCGTTGGTGGCGAGTGCTCAACCCCGCAGGCAACGGCATCGAGGTGACGGCAGCTGAACCCTTCTCGGCATCGGCTCTCCACTACACCATCGAGTCGCTCGACGAAGGCGAGAACAAGATGCAGGGTCACATGCCTCAGGTTCCCGTAGCCGACCTCACCAACCTCTGCATCGACCTCAAGCAGATGGGTCTTGGTTGCGTCAACAGCTGGGGTGCTCTCCCCCGCGCCGAGTACATGCTGCCCTACGGTGACTACAAGTTCACCTACACCATCACCCCGGTTAAAGGCAACGTAGCACTCGATTGATTGAATTGAATCGCATCGACGCTCCGTGCGTCACGTTCTAAACAACGGAGGCTCCCTCGCCGGGGGCCTCCGCTTTTATTAAGTTTTCATTAAGTTAGTGCGTTGCTTTTATTAAGTTTTCATTAAGTTAGTGCGTTATCGAACATTATTTCGCAATTTGATGTATATTTGTCGTATGAACGCTAAATGTGCAAGAATACTGATAGTTGACGACGAAGAAACTCTTTGCGAGTGTCTGCGCACCTATCTTGAGTTTGAGGGTTACGATGTCACCACCGCATCAAGTGCCGAGGAGGCGTTGCGGCTCGACCTGTCGTCATTCAATCTGCTGCTGCTCGACATCATGATGGACGGCATGAGCGGTCTTGAATTGGCCGATTTGCTTAAACGCAATCCCTCTACAGCCGACATTCCGGTCATATTCCTCACCGCCCGCGACTCCGTTGACGACATGGTCGACGGCCTGCGCATAGGCGACGACTACATCGCCAAACCCTATTCCATACGCAACGTGATAGCCCGCATCCAGGCCGTGCTCCGACGCACCATGCCCAAGCCCGGTCACGGAGTGGTGTGCGACAGAGCCTCTTTGGTCTGCACCGTCGACGGCGTGCCTGTGAAGCTGCCGCGCAAGGAGTTTGAGATTCTCGCCCTGTTTGTCGAGAATCCCGGCCGCATATTCTCGCGCGAAGAGATTCTGAAGAAAGTGTGGCCCGAGCAGGTCATTGTCGTCGACCGCTCAATCGATGTCCATGTCACGCGCATTCGCGGCAAGATCGCCCCTTACGGAGGTAACATAATCACACGCTCAGGTTACGGATATGGCTGGAAGCAAGATTAGATTCTCGTTCCATTCACGCGTGCTGCTGCTTGTGCTCACCATGAGCTGGCTGCTTGTAGGTACATTCATGGTGTTTCAGTACCGCCGTGAAAAAGCCTTCAAGGAGCAGCTTCTCGACTGCGAGCTGCAGATGCACAACCGCCGCATCCTCGACGACATATCCCGTGGGGTGTCAATCGACAGTATAATCGGTCACATCGGCTCGCCGCTCGACAATCTGCGCATATCATTAATCGACAACGCCGGAAATGTCATCTTTGACAACAACGACAGCACTCCCTTCCCGTCGGGCGATCACAACAGCCGTCCTGAAGTTATCGAGGCCCGCAAGTCGGGAATCGGACATTCGGTGTCACGCTATTCGGTCAGCGACAACTGCAGTTACTTCTACTCGGCGATGCGGGGCGACGACGGCATCGTCATACGCTCGGCCGCTCCCTACACCCATTCTCTTCAGGAAGTGCTTAAAGCCGACAGCTCCATCCTGTGGATAATGATTGCCTTTGCAATAGTACTAAGCCTCGCAAGCTATGTAGCGTCACACAAGATATCGCTGAGCATACGCCGCCTCAACCTGTTTGCCGAGAAAGCTGAAAAAGGTGAGCGCATATACAATGACGAAGCATTTCCTCACGACGAGCTTGGCAGCATTGCAAGTCACATCGTGCGACTATATATCCAGCGTGACGAGCAGCATCGCGAAGCATTGCGACAGGAAAAGGACAAGATACGCCTTAAGAAGCAGCTTACCAACAATATCAACCATGAGCTGAAGACTCCCGTCGCCTCGATTCTCGTGTGCCTTGAACTGCTGCGCGACCATCCCGAAATGTTGTCGGAGGAGAAAAAGCGCGAACTAAACGACCGCATCTTCGCCAACGCACAGCGACTCAACTCACTGCTGAAGGATGTCGCCGCCATAACGCGCATGGACGAGGGCGAGGAGATGATTGAGAAAGCACCCGTCGACCTCGTCGAACTTGTCAACGATGTAGTGGCCGAGGAGCGACTGCGCACATCGATGAACATAACCGTCGACATGCCTCAGCTGAAAATCAACGGCAACCGTCAACTGCTTGAATCGATATTCCGCAACCTCATCGACAACGCAATCTCCTACAGCGGCGGCAGCGAAATCGTCATCAAGGCCGACAACGAAGGCAATTTCACCGTCAGCGACAACGGATGCGGAGTGCCCGACGAGCATCTGCCCCACATCTTCGAGCGATTCTACCGCATCGACAAGGGCAGGTCACGCGCAGCCGGAGGCACCGGACTCGGACTGTCTATCGTGCGTAACGCAGTAGGAATCCACGGCTCCGACATAAGCGTCACCAATGACGGCGGATTGCAGTTCCGTTTTCGCTTACATTAGCATTCGGTTAACAAAAACTCAACAATTCGGACATATTTATGCAACATGATTTCTTGAATTTTGTGTGTCAATCACAAAATGCACATTATAAATTCAAGAAATTATGGATCTGCTATTTTTAGGTGTCGTAATCTTCCTGTTCTTACTTGCCGTATTTGACCTTTCGGTAGGTGTAAGCAACGATGCTGTCAATTTCCTCACCTCATCAATCGGCTCAAAAGCCGCAAGCTTCAAGACAGTAATGATTGTGGCCGCATCGGGTGTGTTCATCGGAGCCGCCATGAGCAACGGCATGATGGATGTAGCCCGTCACGGCATATTCCGGCCTGAGAATCTGTCATTCTACGATGTCATAACCATATTCATGGCCGTGATGGTAACCGACATAATATTGCTCGACATATTCAACTCCCTCGGGATGCCCACATCGACCACCGTGTCGATGGTGTTTGAGCTGCTTGGAGCTACATTTGTCGTCGCACTGTTCAAAATCATGGCTCCCGAAAGCACTCTCGCGATGGGCGACCTGCTCAACACCGAGAAGGCGCTGTCGGTAATCATCGGTATATTCCTGTCGGTTGCCATAGCCTTCATTTTCGGCACGATAGTCCAGTTCTTGACCCGATTGGTATTCACGTTTGAGTACAAGAGCCGCCTTAAATGGAAAATAGCGATATTCGGCGGCATCGCCTGCACTGCCATCGTCTACTTCATGCTCCTGAAGGGCATCAAGGACCTCTCGTTCATGACCCCTGAGCTGAAGACATGGATCAACTCCAACACCGCATTGATTCTCCTGGCGTCATTTGTCGCCTTCACCGTCATAATGCAGATTCTGCACTGGTGTCACGTAAATGTACTTAAAGTGGTAGTGCTTGTTGGCACATTCTCCCTCGCAATGGCATTTGCCGGCAACGACCTTGTCAACTTCATAGGCATACCCCTCACCTCGCTCGACTCCTACAATGACTACATGAGCTCGGGAGGCGGCAATCTCCACGGATTCATGATGGACAGCCTCAACAGCTCGGCCAATACACCGCTCTACTTCCTCGTGGGTGCAGGAATGATAATGGTAGTGTCGCTTGCCACCTCCAAGAAGGCCCGTCAGGTGACGCAGACAACCGTCGGATTAAGCTCACAAAGCCAAGGCGACGAGATGTTTGGCTCGTCACGCCTCGGACGCTCGCTTGTGCGCGGTGCCATAAACACATTCTCATGGATCGACGACCGCCTGCCTCAAGGCCTGAAGCGCGTCATGAGCCGCCGTCTTGACTCGTCAAAGGCTCAGCCCGAGGAGGGTGCAGCATTCGACCTTGTGCGCGGTGCCGTAAACCTGATGCTCGCCGGAATGTTGATTGCCTGGGGTACATCGATGAAGCTTCCCCTATCTACAACATTCGTCACCTTCATGGTGGCAATGGGTACCTCGCTTGCCGACAAGGCCTGGGGACGCGAGAGCGCGGTGTTCCGCATAACGGGTGTCATCTCGGTAATCGGCGGTTGGTTCATAACCGCAGGTGTCGCATTCATCGGAGCCGGAATCGTAGTGTGCCTCATGCACCTCGGAGGCGTACCCGTAATGATTGCCGGAGGCATCATAGCGCTTGTGCTTCTCGTGCGCAGCAACATCCGATTCCGCAACAAAGCCAAGGAGGTCAAGGACGACACCCTTTTCCAGACGATACTGAACACAACCGACCGCAACGAAGTGTGGCGACTGCTGCGCATCTACATCAACGACAAGCAGAAGTCGTTCCTGCAATTTGCATCGGAAACCTACAGCGACATAACATCGGGATTTGTCAACGACAACGCAAAGCTGCTGTCACGCACCTCCAAGTCATTGTCATCCGAAAAGGATGTGTTGAAGTCGACGCGACGCAAAATGACGCTGTGCCTGCGTAATGTCGCTCCCGACACGGCTATTGAGAAGAGCACATGGTTTCACCTGTCCAACAACATGGAGATGGCCATCCTATACAACCTGCTTCACATAACCGAAGTATGTAAGGAGCATGTCGACAACAACTTCCGTCCGCTGCCCGACTCTTTCCGTGACCGTTTCAACCCGTTGTGCAAGCAGATAATCGAAGTGTTCAACGACTCAATCGCGGCAATCGAGAACGATGAACCCGAAGCCATCGACCGCATACGCCGCCGCTGCGACCGGATAAAGGATGAACTGTCGCTGCGCTCCAAGGATGTCTACCTGCATCTGCGCGAAGGCGATGCCGCCAACCTCACGGTGGCCTATGTCTACCTTAACGTTCTGCAGGAGTCGCGTGAAATTATCTCGTCACTGCGCAAGCTGCTGAGAGCATCGGGCAAGCTGAATCTGCCCCTCGCCCACTACCGCAGCTTCACCCACCCCGAAGCATTGGAGCCTCAACGCTCCTGATACCGGGGCTTAGAGTACCGGCGTATGTCGCGCAGTCGGCATCGCCGGTCTACTATTACCGCTATAATGAAGTAAGCCACCGTCAGCGCCCACAGCATAAGGTAAATCGTGGGTATGTCACCCAGTTTGCAGCCGTTCACATCGATGGCAAGGAATCCCTGTACTCCCCATGACGACGGCACGAGGCTGCTTATCGTAAGCCAGAAGTCGTTCATTGCGTAACGCGGCCACGTAAGGCCCGAAACAAACAGGAAGAGGACCGACGAGAACACCCACACGAGCATTGAGCTTTCGCGCTCGGTGACAAGCGGCTGCATGATGTCGGCCAGGAATATCGAGGCGAGCAACATCGGCAACATGAGCGCGAGATAGTCGATCATGCTGCCTATATGAGGCAGCTCAAACATCATCGGTATATAATGGAGCACATATATGCTCATGGGAATGTAGATGGTCATCAGGCAAATGGCACGGCCTATAAGGCGTGCCGATGTGGGAGCCTCGATTGTCAGCGGGTCATATCCGCCGTTACGCCTGCGACGCTCACAGGCACCGCCGTTAAGCATCAGCACTCCCAGTATAAGACTCTGCTGTATGATAAGTATTATGACGCCGGGCATGATGAACGACGCAAAGCCCTGCGATGTATCGCCCTCAAAGAATGCATCGGTTTCAACTGTCGAGCCCACGGCATCCGACATGAACGCCACCGGCGATTCATTTATATCCTCGGTGCGTATGTCGCTTCCAAGCTGGAGCGATATATCGGTCATTGCAAACATTATGCTCCTGTAACGCAGCATCAGGCTCATGTCGCAGTATATAGGCAGCACAGCCTGCTCGTTGCGACCCAGACGGCGTGCATAGTCCTCGGGAATCACAAGTATGCCGTAGCACTTGCGCTCCTTCATCATGTTACGGGCCTCATTAAGGTCGATGGCATAGTCCACCACCTCGGTGTATTGCGACGCGTTTATCATCCTCACGAGCTCGCGACTCTCGGTGGTGCGGCTGTTGTCGACAACCACCATGGCCACGTTTTCCACCACCTCGGGGTTGTAGATGAGCGTGTACACGATGGGGTACATCAGCGGCAACGCAAAGAAAAACAGCATCACGCCCAAGTCCTTGCCAACAAGCTTGTACTCGTTGACCCAGACCTTGAACAGACTCCTGAACCAATATTTTATGTCACTAATCATTTTCATAACACTAAGGAACATATACGGGATTCAACGAGTTCTTCTTAAGCTTCCACAAAAGACCCATCGGAGCAAGCGCGAAAAGTATCAGCACGATATAGTCCCATCGGCAATAGTACACCTCATAGCCGTTAAGCGCCACATTTATATATATGAGGAAGTAATAACGTATAGGAACTATGTAGGAGAATATGCCCACGGCCGGATACATGCTCTCGACAGGGAATGAGAAGGCAGCTATCGAGAACGACAGGATGCCCACAAGCGACAGAATCGACAATGCGAACCTCAGGTTGGGTATCAGGCTTGTTATCATCAGCGCAAACGCCTGCGATGCAATCACCAGCAGCACCATTGCCCATATCATGCTCCACACATTACCGTTCAGCGGGAATCCCCAGTAGAAGTAGATGAGCGACTGCATGGCAAGACCTACCGAAGTGAATATGATGAACTGCGGCATCAGCTTGCCGAAGAGGGCTATGACAATCGATTGTCCTGCATCGTTCACCCACTTTATTGATGTACCGAGCTTGATCTCCTGAAGTATGGAGAACGCCGTTATCTGGAATATTATCAGCTGAAGAAGACACGGCAGGAACGAGTTGCTCAGATATATCGAATAGTTAAGCCATGGATTGCCTATGGGGTGTTCCTGCGTCACCACCGGCTGCAACAGATTGTTGACCAGCTCGCCGTCGACACCTGCACTCACGAGCGTGGTCATGGCTATGGCTCCCGATGTCGACACCGCCGTAGTCTTGAATCCCTTGAACGACAGTGTGCCCGGAATGAAATAGGCCATGTTGCAGTAATAGGTTATGGTCGTGGGGCGACCTCCCTCGGCATCGGCCTGGAAATTGCGCGGAACCATGAAAAATCCGTAGACCGTACCCTCTTTCAGCAGCTTCATGGCATCGCCGTAGCTCGAAGGACGGTACTGTATGTCGACAAGCTCCGAAGTGTCGAGGTTGCGCACAACCCGGCGTGACAACGGTGTGTTGTCGAGGTCAACGACCGCCGTAGGCGACTGCAAAGGAAGTCCTTTGTTCATCAAGTCAAGGAAAAAGAAGCTCATGCCTATAGGCACCAACACCATTACTATGATGTAGATGGGCCGCCGCGCAAGCTGACGCACTCCTTCGGCTACCGCTCTCTTCATTATTGACCATGAACCGGACATACTATAATTATTAAAGGTTTGAAAATTTTATTGCTGTTTCTACTTCTCGGGCTGCAGATATATTATCGACATTCCGGGACGAAGTTCGGGAATATCCTCGACCGGACGGGCCTTGATCTGGAATGTACGGCTGTCCCAGTCGCCTGTGGCTTTGGTCGAACGCCACACGGCATAGGTACCCATGTCACGCACGTAGTAAACCTTGGCCTTTGTCTTCTTGTGGTCGAGCGCGGGTATCATGATGTCGATCTCCTTGCCTATGGGAAGATTCTTGAGCATCTCCTCACGCACATTGAACGTAACCCACTTGTCCGACAACTTCAACAGGTTCATCACCGGAGCGCCGAGTGCCACAAGCTCACCTTCGTGGGGATAGATTATATCTATCTGTCCGTTGGTGGGAGCGGTCAGATACTGGTCCTGAAGCAGCGCCTCAACCTCCATTATTCCGCCCTTGGCAACATCGACCATGGCCGATGCGCTCTCCTTGTCCTCGCGCTGGGCACCCTCCTTGGCCATCTGATACTGGCTCCGGGCGGCGTTTTCACCTGCAACGGCGGCCTTATAGGCGGCTTCGGCCTCATCGCGTTTCTGGGCCGACACCACATCCTGCTTAAAGAGCGACTCCATGCGGTTGTAGGTCTTCTCGGTGATATTGCGTGCGGCTATCGCCTGCTGCCACAGGTCGTAGGCGCTCTGGATTATCTGCGAGCGTGTACCGGCGTCGATCTTGCGGTTCTGAGCCGATGCGGCATCCTTCAATGCCTCGGCCTGATAGAGCTTGGCTTCGGCGAGCGACGAGTGGATGTGCACGAGAGTGTCACCGGCCTTTACATCCTGTCCCTCCTGCACATAGAATTCAAGGACACGCCCCGGGAGCTTGCCCGATATACGCACCGAAGTAGCCTCGGCCTGACCTTCGATTATTTCCGATTTGGGCTTCAGGAATAGGAATCCTATGAGAGCCAATAATGCAACTGCGACGACAACGATTATAAGCGTACCCACAAGAGCGCCCTCTTTCTTCGTCTGCAATTGAGTGGTTGGTTGTTGTTCTACGTTTGCCATATTGAGTTGCTATTTTTCTGTATCGTAATATTGTTGATAATCCATTGTTCCGAGCACCTTCGACAGATATACTCTGCACAAGTTCACATCTATTTCAGCGTCCACGTTCTCGGAGTTGGCCTTCAGCCATGCTGTCTGGGCCTCCATCACATTGTCCACGGTGAGCATTCCCTCCTTAAAGCCAAGCTCGGCCTGACGAAGATTCTCATTGGCTTTTTCAAGATTGGAGCTCGTCATGGTGTAGGTCTTCATGGCCTCACGCGCCTTGAAAGCGGCCTGATTAACCTGAAGCTCAATCATCTCCTTGGCGTCCTCGAGCTGAAGCTTCATCACATTGACCTCGCTCTTGGCAGCCCGGTACTTATTATAATTTCCTCCCCAGTGCCATATAGGTATCGTCACCACGGCTCCTATGGAGAATGCTCCGTTGAAATTCTTCTTGAAGCCGTCGTACATATTGGGGTTGGAGAATGAATAGGCTCCGATCAAGGCAACATTGGGAAGCATCGACGACAACGCCACCTTGCTTTGCTGCTCCTTTATCTTGACTCCGAGCTCCAGTGCGTGAAGATCCTGACGGCGGGCATACACCTCGCTCATGTCATACATCGTGGCGATGGGCTCCACATCGGGACGCTCCTCGTTCTCATCCTCAAGGGTCATCACGGTGTTTACGGGAAGTCCGCACAACTGGGCGAGTGCCATGCGCGACAACACGAGGCCGTTATCAACCTTCACAAGGTCGACATTGGCGGCATTGAGCTTCACATCAACCGTCAGCAAGTCGCTCTTGGTGGCCACACCGGCATCCACCATCGCCTTGACATTGCGGTGAAGCGTGTCAAGCAACGCTACATAGCTTGTGGCCAGTTCATATTTCGACTTCAGCGACACCACCTGCCAGTATGCAGCGTCGACGGCATATATGATGTCCTCGGCTCCGCCGTCATGAAGCGAGCGGGCAAGTTCCTCGGCATACTTCGTAATCTTGTTCATGGCCACTATTTTGCCGCCCATATACACAGGCTGCGTCAATGTCACGGCTCCGAAAAACACATTGTGTATGTCGTAAGTCATGGCCTCCTTGGGAAGATAAGCCACCGATGAAGGCACATACTGTCCGTCGGGGCCCTTTATGGGCATTCCCGTTTCAGGATTGGTCACAAGACTGTACTCATACTGCTGGGTGGTCATGTCGAAATTCTTTACGGGGAGAAACTGGTCGGAATCAAAAATCGATATGTCCTTCTGGTTATAGGTATATCCCCCGGCAAAGTCTATCGATGGAAGATAAGCGGCAAAAGCCTCTTTCTTCTGATACCCGGCGGCCTTGATGCGCTCGGCCTGAATGCGCATCTGCTTGTTGTTGGCCACCGCCATTGCACGACATGAGTCAAGCGTCACCACCGATGAACTTGACGGCGGCTCCTGAGCACTTGCCGATAGCGCGGGAAGTGCAATGATTGTGGAGCATAGAATGTATCTAAAAATAGATAGTCGCATAAATATACCCTCGTTTTTTATTTTAAATTCATTTTTAAGGAGAAATCCCGTTGCAAATATAACCTAATTTATCAGTAAAAAGTTTGTATCGACTTCTCAAAATTCCGTCCATTTTCATTAATAATTGGTCAATTTTTCCGATTGAAACATCATTTTATAGTATATTATTGTCACGTAACGCATTGAATGGCCTTAACACTCCCTTATTTCCAACTTTTTTACTATTTTTGTATCAAGTGATATTCTAAATAGTTGCAATATATAGCATAATTAATTCATTTTTATTCATTCACAAGGATATGAACCGATTATACCCGATTCTTATTGCCTTGGTCTCGATGCAGTGCATAAATGCCAAGGAAGTATTGTCATCGCCCGATGGAAACACAGTTGTGACATTTGACCTTAACGCCAATCAGCAGCCCGTCTACTCAATGACCTACAAGGGAGAGGTGATTGTGGCTCCCTCGACAATGGGATTTGAACTTAAGAACGCCGCACCGTTGACTACCGGATTCACAGTCGACAAGGTCGATCGCGCGTCAAGCGACACGACATGGACTCCCGTGTGGGGCGAGAACGACAAGATTCGCGACAACAACAACTCGATGACCGTCGACATGACGCAGCACATCGACGGCGAGTCACGCAAAATGAACATAGTGTTCCGTGCCTACAACGACGGCATCGGATTCCGTTACGTATTCCCCGAGCAGGCTTCGCTGAAGCATTTCACCATCAAGGACGAGAAAACCGACATGGCCATGGGTGGCGACTACACAGCATGGTGGATTCCCGGCGACTACGACACTCAGGAATATGAATACATAAAATCACGACTTAGCGAAATTCGCGCCCACTCCGAGGACAACCACATGGGCAACGTGTCGCAGTCGATATTCTCTCCTACCGGCGTGCAGACATCGATCATGCTCAAGAGCGACTCGGGAACCTACATCAACATCCACGAGGCAGCTCTTGTCGACTATCCCGCAATGCACCTCAACCTCGACGAAGCAACCCTAACGTTCACTTCATGGCTTACTCCTGACCGTAACGGCGACAAGGGTGTAATCAACACTCCGTTCAGCACTCCGTGGCGCGTAATCATGGTGTCGGACAAAGCTACCGACATCCTTGCCTCCGACATCATTTACAACCTCAACGAGCCCTGCGCTCTCGACGACACATCGTGGATAAAGCCCGTAAAATACATGGGAGTGTGGTGGGAGATGATCACCGGCAAGAGCTCGTGGGCCTACTGTAACGCCGAAAACTTCGATCTCGCGACATTTGACTACTCAAAGGCGAAGCCCAACGGACATCACGGTGCCAACAACGAGAATGTAAGACGATACATCGATTTTGCAGCCGACAACGGCATGGACCAGCTCCTCATCGAGGGTTGGAACATAGGTTGGGAGGACTGGCTCGGAAAGGAGAAGGACTTCGTGTTTGACTTCGTGACCCCCTACCCCGACTTCGACATAGCCGCCCTCAACGACTACGCCCACTCCAAGGGCATAAAGCTGATGATGCACCACGAAACCTCAGGCTCCATCCCCAACTACGAGCGTCACCTCGACAAAGCCTACGACCTCATGAACAAGTATGGCTACAACTCGGTGAAGAGCGGATATGTGGGCAACATACTTCCGAAGGGTGAAACTCACTACAGCCAGTCGTCGGTCAACCACTACCTCAACGCCGTGAAGAAAGCGGCCGACAAGCACATCATGGTCAACGCTCACGAGGCCGTGCGCCCCACCGGACTTGCCCGCACATATCCCAACCTCATAGGCAATGAAAGCGCAATGGGCACCGAGTACCGCAACATGTCGCCGGGCCACGTGACGATTCTGCCGTTCACCCGACTCAAAGGTGGCCCGATGGACTTCACCCCCGGTATATTCCGCATGGACATAGGCTCATTTGTTCCCGGCAGCAAGGAGCACAAACGCGCCACTGTGGCCAATCAGCTCGCACTCTATGTCACGATGTACTCTCCCCTACAGATGGCGGCCGACCTTCCCGAGCACTATGCCGAGAAGATGGATGCTTTCCAGTTCATAAAGGATGTGCCCGTTAACTGGAGCGAAAGCCGATACCTCGATGCCGAGCCGGGCGAATTCATAATCGCCGCACGCAAGGACAAGAACAGCGCCAATTGGTTTGTAGGCGGCGTAACCAACGAGCAGCCACGTACAGTCGACCTGAAGCTCGACTTCCTCACTCCCGGAAAGCAGTACAAGGCAACAATATATGCCGACGCTCCCGATGCCGACTGCGTGACCAATCCCGAAGCCTACGTGATAACATCACGCACCGTGACATCAAGCGACATCCTGCCCATTAAAATGGCCTCGGGCGGAGGATTTGCCATCTCGCTGATAGAACAATAAGACTCCGGCAGGAGGCTAAGAGCCGGATCGACTCTAAAACATAACCAAGCAGGGGCTGCGACGCAATCACGACGCAGCCCCTGTTGCTATAATCCCGTTAATAGCCTGACAGCCTATCAGTGTGTAAGATGCTTCTGAATGTCAACCGTCGTCTTCTTGCCGTTGACGGTTACCGTCACCTTGCAACCACTGAAAACCGTGAGCCGCTTGAACTGCAGCCTATACACAGCCACACCGGCCACAACATTGCATCTTATGTTCTTGGCGCGATACTTCTTGCCATTACAATAAAGAACGGCATCGGTTATTTTTGCATCATCGGGGGCATCGGTATCGGTAAGCATAACATTTGTCGCGCCCTTGTTGTCGATACTCTGAAACTTAATCTCAGCCGAAGCTGCGAGTGTGCTCATTACGAGCAATGATAGCATAATTAATTTTTTCATATTGCGAACTGTTTTGTGTTTGATGCTGCAAAATTAAGCGTCATCAACAGTTCTAAGCAATAATCGGAGGCTGGAAATTGTCCTCATTTCACGACATAAAACTTTGATAATCAACAAGAGGACAAAAGTCCGATTCCTCATTCTATGAATCAACGGGTTATGGTCTACATTTTAGACACGAAAAGCAACCTGTCGGGTGCTCCGGAGTCAAGTATGCGCTCTTTCAACCGGCTACGCCTGTTATAGAAATTCTTTATCTTTATGTCGGTGAATATGCACACGGCACGAGGCGAAAATCCGGCATAGAGATAGGTCAGGAATTTTATGTCACCCGCACTGAGCGACGGTATCTGTTGCCTGACCTTCAATATTATTCCGTCAAGATATGTGTTGACAATATCTTCCAGCTGGGTCACGCTTTTGGAGTCACGTAACGCAAGAATGTGTTTCTCTACTTCATTGTAGAGTGACAGTTTTACTCTATCCGATTCGTTTTTCTCGAAATATTCGTTGCAAAGCATATTGAGGGTATCGAGGCTGCTGCCGTAGAGAGTGTCGATTTTTGCCTGCAACTCACGGTTACGGTCGGAACGCTCAACGACAAGCAACGACAGCTCCTCAATCTCCTTTCGCTTCCTGACAAACCGTCGGCGCACTACGATCGCGACAATCACGCCTGCAGCAACGGCCATGCACACGACAATGCCGAGTATTGTCCATGCGTTACGTGAACTGCGCTTTGTGCTGTCAAGCTCCTTCTCGTAGTCATAACGCAACAGGTCTATAGTACGCTGCAACTGACCGGCCCTGGATGTGGGGCAATATATGACACCGCGATCGGTAGTGAGTAACAGCACATCTTCTTCGTGAAAAGCGTCACTGAAGGGAAAGTCAAGCGAAATGTGCCAGCGTGAACTTTTACCCTCAATATCATCACCTTGAGCTATAAGCGAAAACGGTTCCAACGGCTCGTTGAGAACACCACCGTTGGTCCATTCCACTTTATAGATGGTGAATGGTGCGTTGGACGAAGTGAGGTCAAACAGGATGTTTGTTCGGTCGTTCTCGTTGCATATCCTTCTGAATGTCATTATCAGCTCGTCGGCGGTTGTCGTCACACTGTCAAGAAGTGTGTAGGTGACGATATTGGTCGCCCCGGCCGACAATGTTCCGATAACGGCCGACAACGCCGCTGCGACAACCATCACATGACGGATATTTTGCAATATTATATGTCGGCAATCGGAAAACCGCATAATTTCCTGTGAGTGTTACAGCAGCTCGCTGTCGTAGACGGTGGTGTCGACAATGCCGGCATCGGCAAGAGCTTCACGACGCTCGACGCATGTACCGCACTTTCCACAATGGTGTTCCCGTCCCTTATAGCAGGAGTAGGTGGTCGAATAGTCTATGCCAAGCTCCTTTCCGCGACGCGCAATGTCGCTCTTTGTGAGCAATGTATAGGGTGCTCTCAGTTCAAGGCGGTCAAATGTGCCCTCGGCTATGGCCTTGCCCATGGCATCGATAAAACCGGCTCGGCAGTCGGGATATATGGCATGGTCGCCGGCATGATTGGCAATCATCACCGCTTTCAAGCCTCGGCTCTCGGCAAGTCCGGCAGCCACGGCAAGCATTATGCCGTTGCGAAACGGCACCACCGTCGACTTCATGTTGTCGGCCGTATAGTACCCCTCGGGAATAGCGTCGGCACCGCTCAACAGCGAACTTTCAAAGTAACGCCCCATGAAAGCAAGGTCAATCTCAATCAGCTCTATACCTGTCAGCTTACAATGCAACCGGGCACACTCGGCTTCGCGTGCGTTATGGTTGGAGCCGTAACCGAATGTCACAGCAAGGGCGATGTCGTCGGCATAGTCATGCAGCATAGTCACCGAGTCCATGCCTCCCGACAGCACCATTACAGCATCTTTCTTCATAATGAGATAAATCTAAAAATCGTTACGGAACGATGCAAGCATACGTGCCTTCACCATATCCTGATGCTCCTCGTCGCCATAGTTGGCAAAAGGATATATCGATATTCCTCCACGTGGAGTGAATAGCCCTATCACTTCCAGGTAACGCGGATTCATCAGCGCCACGAGGTCCTTCATTATTATGTTGATACAATCCTCATGGAAATCGCCGTGGTTGCGGAAACTGAACAGATAGAGCTTCAGGCTCTTGCTCTCGACCATCTTCTCGCGCGGGATGTAGTTGATGATTATGCGCGCAAAGTCGGGCTGACCGGTCTTGGGGCACAATGAAGTAAACTCGGGGCAGGTGAATGTCACAAGATACTCATTGTCGGGATGCTTGTTGATGAATGTTTCAAGAACTTCGGGAGCATACTCCGAAGGATATTTCGTAGCCTGATTGCCGAGAAGCGTCACTCCAGGCATTTCATTATCGGTGCGTGACATATCGGTTTACTTACTTCCTTTTATATCAGTGACTTTCAATCGCTCACCGGCATCCTTGGCGACTGCGCGGTAGTAATCCTCGGAATATCCGCCATATTCAGGCGATGCGCACATTCCCTCGGGAGTGCGCTTGAACACCCCGGGCTCGGTTTCGCGCTTGATGTTTCCGTCGATATACTTCACAAGCAGGTAGTCGCCGAGCTTCTTGAACTCCTTGGTGGAGTGATTGGCCCAGAAATCGGAGAAATTGGAGAGCTCCTCACGTTGGCGCACATCGGGCAATGTCATCACCTCGGCCTCAACGACCTTGACAGCCGATGCAATCGAATCCTCAAGACCGTTCTGCACGCGGCGTATGTCGGGAATCATCTGCGAATAACGGTTATAAGCCTGATTGGCCACGTAGTTATGAACCCAGAATGCGGCATCCCACGACAGGGTGAGCATGTCGCCGTTGCCATGAGCATAGCAGTGCGGAACCTTGGTGACGCAGCAATATATGGGAACATACACGCAAGTGTTGGCATCGTCCACGCCAAACCACAGCACACCCTTCATTGCATCGGGTACATTGTCACGCAGTTGAGCCACGAATGAGAATCCGGTCTGCTGCGTAGCTATAGCGCGTTCGTTGGTGTATTCAACATCGTCGACCTTGAATGTCATCGGACGCCAGCGGTAAGGCACCTTGTAGGGACCCGCACCCACATCCTTAGTCATGTCAAAGGGAGTGTCCTCAAAATGGTCGCGCATAGCCCACTGCATATTGCGCACATCGACCACCGAGTCGGGCTTAACCCACAGGGGCATAGGCTCGCCCTCGCCGTTCATTATCCAGGGGAGATACTTGTCCATGCCCTTGGCGTGCCTGTCGAAGAACGACCACACTCGAGCGTCACATCCGCGCAATGCGCTGAAGTCGGTTATGGCGTAGGCCTTGGAGAAGTCGAAGTCCTCGTCCTTGCCGTCGAAATAGCCCTGACTGCGGGCAAAGTCGATGACATCGGGCGAATATAGTGTTTCCTTGTCCTTCAGGGGGAAGGTGTGTATGCGTGCATGGTTGGCGTGTCCCGATATCATTCCGTCGGGAATGCGGCGTGCAACCCACACTGCACCTTTGCTCTTACCGCCCTTACCTATCATCTCCATTATCCAGGCCTCTTTGCCATCGGCTATCGAGAATGACTCGCCGCTGCTGTAGTAACCGTAGTCACGCACGAGGTCGGTCATCACCTTTATGGCCTCGCGTGCGGTCTTGGCACGCTGAAGCGTTATGTAAATGAGCGAACCGTAGTCGACGATTCCGGTAGTGTCGACAAGCTCCTCGCGGCCGCCCCATGTGCTTTCGCTTATGGCAAGGCCGTGCTCGTTCATGTTGCCTATGGTTGCATAGGTGTGAGCCACTTCGGGTATTTCGCCAAGATAACGGCCGGTGTCCCACTCGTAGACCTTGCGCATGGCTCCCTTGGGATGATCCTTGGCCGGCTGTGAATACAATTCACCGTATAGTGTGTGGGAATCGGCAGCGTAAGTTATCATGACACTGTTGTCGGCTGTCGCGCCTTTGGAGGCGATAAGACTTGTACAGGCAAGTGCCGAGCCGATGGCGGCCGCTGCAACCGCCGCTGTTGCTATTACTCTTTTAAGCATAATTCAATTATCGTTTTACATAATCCTCCCTTGCGGGTTATATGCAAAGATAACTCTTTTATACCTAACAGCCAAACGACAAGCGCCTGCAACGTGTCAATATTTGATGCCGGCCGAGTCAAGACGGGTGTAATCACGTGTATTCAATCCGGCGTCACGCAGCAACACGCCCCGGTTGCGGTCGTTCAGGAACACCCGCTGAGGCAGATTGTAGCGCGTATTCACCACCGACAGCGAGGGATTGAACCACGGAGTGCGTATGTCGGCAAGCTCAAGCGCGGTGTGGAAAAATGACGCGCTCGACGACACGTTTTTGTCGCGATTCTCGAGGGCTCTCGCCAATACATGGGGATAGGCTTCGACATAACGGCTCGACAGCCACACGATAAAGGGCACGTGGAGCTGATAGTAGGTGGGACGCGGCGACGCATGGAGAAATTTGTTGCTACCATCGTCAAACAGGTCCTCGCCGTGGTCGGCTGTGTAGAGCAACGCTCCGCGATAGCCCGCACCCTCGATCTCGTTCATCAGCATTGTGAGCAAGTCGGCCGTATAGGCTATGGTATTGTCGTAGGAGTTCAAGAGCCTCTGCCGTCCTTCGGGACCCACCTCCTTAATGCGGTCGGGCTTGAAACGCGCATAGTAACGCGGATATCGGTCATTGTATTTGAAGTGAGAGCCGTAGGTATGGAGCACTATCATCTGTCGTCGGCCACCACGTTGCATCTCTTCGGTGACATAAGGGAGCATATCCATGTCGGGAGCCGAGTCGTCATTGTTTAGCTCCTTTACAAATATACAGGTGTCGGCCTCGCTTCCGAAGAAGTCGATGAAGGAGTGATTGCGCCTGTGATTGGATATGAACGCGGTGCGGAATCCCGCCTCCTTGAATGCGGTTATCACGCTCTTTACAAAATAGATCGAGTCGCCAAACGACTCCGACGAAACGGGCGACAGTAGCAGCGGCACACTCTTATGCGTGACATTGGACTCGCTCATCGCCTTCTTGAAACCCACAAGACCGTCGGCCTCCATAATGCCCGGAGTGGTTTGTCGCTCATATCCGAATAGCTGCCAGTTGTCGGCGCGTGAGGTTTCACCCACAACGAGCACATACACCTCGGGAGCTATGTCGCAGTGCCAGCTTTCGGCGCTGTACTCGAAGCTGCCCGAGCTCTTGTCGTAATTCATCGTGGCCACGGCACGCTGTGTGGCAATCCATGAATTGTAAAGCGCATTGACCGGAAACACCTGGTTGTGAGGCACGACGGGCGAACCGGCGAAATATCCCACGGCACACAGGATAGCGCCGCTCGAAGCAATCATCAGCCCTATGCGTCGGTTGACACATAGAAATGTTCCCGACACACGCCACTTCTTTATATAGGCAATCACGCCGATAACAATCAGCGGCAGGCTGAACACACACATCACGCCGATGACAGGCCATAGCCCCTTGAGCAGCTCACCAACCTCCGAGGAGTTGGTGGTGAAGAGATTCATCCACATGTCTACCGAAATCACCGAGTTGCCGTAAAGGAAGAGAAGCACCATCTCAAATGCGGCAAGCAGCAGCACTATCGTGAACCACATGGCGCATCGTCCTATTCGGATGGCCGACGACATGATGAGCCAATACAATCCGAAAGGTAACAACACACTGGCCAATCCCTGAATCAAGTCAAGTCCCTCGGTGTACCACAATATAAGATTTGGTATGATAGCTATTGCCGGCATACCGAAGAACAGCATTTTGCTCAATATTGCAGCTGAACGTGTCATAATCGATCCCTCTTTTACGGCTCGTGGCAATTATTTCGCGAGCCTCGATTATGTAACACATAACACCCCTGAATCGTTCTCTAACATTATCAATCAGGCATTACCGACAATAAGTTTCCCGATTTTTATCCCGATATCACAGCAAAGATGCAAAAATATCGTAACTTTGAGCCAAACTAATCCTACAGCTATGAATCGACGGAATTTCCTGAAAGCGGCCGGGCTCGGACTTGTTGCCGCTTCTTCCCCTATATCATTGTCGGCATTTGACACTCCGACACGCCACACTGCGCGCAGCGGAAAGCTCAACCTTTCATTCAAGACTTACGAACTGCAACTGCGTCACTCCTTCAACCTGGCCAAATCGAGCCGCACCACAACTCCCGATGTGCAGGTGCAGATTGAGTATGACGGGCTTATCGGCTACGGTGAGGCGTCGATGCCTCCCTACCTCGGCGAAAGCGTCGAGAGCGTAACCAAGTTCCTCGGGATGCTCGACCTATCGCAATTTTCCGACCCGTTCCGAATCGAGGAGATACATGAATACATGGACTCCGTAGCCCCCGACAATCGCGCGGCAAAGGCTTCGGTCGACATTGCGCTGCACGACCTTACAGGCAAAATAATGCAGCAGCCGTGGTATAAGATATGGGGCCTTAACCCCGACAAGGCTCCCGACACCTCATTCACCATAGGCATTGACACCGCCGAGGTTGTACGCCAAAAAGTGGATGAAGCCTCGCCCTATAATGTGCTTAAGGTAAAGATGGGACTCGACAACGACCGTGAACTCGTTGAAGTGATTCGTTCAAAGACCGACCGTCCGATATGCGTCGACGCAAATCAGGGGTGGGACGACAAGTACCGGGCACTTGAAATGTGCAACTGGCTTGCCGAGCGCAACTGTCTTTTCGTAGAGCAGCCCATGCCTAAGGAGATGATCGATGAAACCGCATGGCTGCGCGAGCGAAGCCCGCTGCCAATCATTGCCGACGAGTTTCTGCAGCGCCTACCCGATGTGGCTCGCGCGGCAGGTGCCTACGACGGCATCAATATAAAGCTGATGAAGAGCACGGGAATGCACGAAGCCTACAAGATGGCCGTTCTGGCTCGCGCAATGGGAATGAAGGTGATGCTCGGGTGCATGACCGAAACTTCGTGTGGAGTATCGGCAGCCTCACAACTGGCGCCAATGGTCGACTGGGCCGACCTCGACGGCAACCTGCTCATAACCAACGACTGCTTCGACGGAATGAAAATCGTCAACGGAAAAGTCACAATACCCCGCGACCGTCCCGGCATCGGTGTGCTTCCCCAAATGCAAGGATAGCAATCCATCGGCAATATCCGAGATATACAAGCGATTTACAAGACCAAAAACAAACTTGTAAAATCGCTTGTTTTCATTTAAAAGCGTAATTATTATGGATATTGTGATCTATGCCGGCCTGGCCATCGATATAATCGGAGCCATATTGCTGATGATATGGTCGATGAAGTACCGCAATGCATTCAAGTCAGCCGAGAGAATGCCCATGGTGAAGGAGGAGCTTAAGGCTCAGTGGCTGAAGAAGAGGGCAATCGGCTTCGGCATGATAATCGCCGGCGCAATCATCACCGTAATCGGCTGCTACATCTGATGCGAGGTGGCATATATGAGAAATGGGCTGTGCCGAGGTTGGCACAGCCCATTCTATAGAGTGGTGGTGGGGTCGATTATTTCTTGAAGAGCAGCGGAGCCATTTCCTTGAGGCTGCGACGCCATGTAAGGAATTCGTGAGCTGTTCCGTCGGAAACGTAGGATACGGCGTTGAAACCGGCAGCCTTCAGATCCTCAACTGACTTCTTGACGCCTTCGGGATTCTCCTTTGAGCCGCAAGAGGTGAATATCAGTCGGGGCTTTACATCCTTGAGGTCGGAGGGTGAATATGTGCCGCCGCTGAAGAGTCCGTAGTAGTCAAATACTTCGGGACGAGCGAGGGTGATGTTCTTGGTTTCCATACCACCCATCGAGAGGCCGGCCATAGCGCGGTTCTTCTTGTTGGGGATAGTGCGGAAGTTGCTGTCGATGTAGGGAATCAACTCGTCAACCAATACTGTTTCAAAGTTCTTGGGATTGAATGAACCGATTGTTCCGTGACGGGCTTCGTTGGTCATACCGTAGGTCATAACGATGATAAACGGCTCGCACTTGCCTTCGGCAATGAGGTTATCCATGATGAGGTTGGCGTGACCCTGGTTGGACCATGCGGTTTCGTCCTCACCCCAGCCATGCTGCAGATAGAGCACGGGATATTTCTTCTTGGTGTTCTTGTTGTATTCGGCGGGAGTGTAAACGAAAGCTCTCTTCTGCAATCCTGTGCTGGGAGAGTTGAAAAGCACCTGCTGAACGTTGCCGTGAGGTACATTCTTGGCAGCATAGAAGTCGCGGTCGTGTGCGGGAATCTCGATACCGCTCTCCCAACGGGTTGAGCCGTAGTAATTGTTGGCACCGGGATCGTTAACTGTAGCACCGTCGATAGTGAAGTGGTAGTAGTGGAATCCTTCGTCCATGGGGCCTTCAGTAGTTCCGGTCCATACACCGTCCTTGTCCTTATGAAGAACTGTTCCACCGCGTCCACCGAGTCCGAGGCTTACGATAACCGACTTAGCGTCGGGAGCATCGATGCGGAAACGAGCATAACCTTCCGAGTTAACCATAGGATACTGCTGTCCGGGCTGATTCAATTCGCTCGGCTTGAAGTCTTCCTTGGGAACGTTGTTGTCAAGAGCAGGATTGAAGTTCTTCACTGCATAGTAAGCTTTCTTGGGCTTGAGGTTTTCATCGTAAAGAAGAGGATGATTGTTTACACCCAGCCAAGAGTCACCGTCGCAGAGGTTCCAGAGTGTTACGTTGTCGATAACATCCTTGTGCTTGCGGAGTACACGGAAAATGCGTGCATACTGGTCCTCCTGAAGAGTTGAAAGGTAGGGAGCCATGGCTTTGTTTTCGCCACGAGAGAACTGAAGGTTTCCGCCCATCTCCTCGTTGCAACGTACATCAAGCTCGGTGATGTGGATGTGCTTTACGAGTTCCGAATACTTGGTGAGGGCTGAGTCGATGTCCTCGGGTGTGGGGCCGTAGATGTTGTAGTGACCCTGCATACCGATACCGGTGATGGGAACACCTGCAGCCTGCATCTTCTTTACCATGTTGTAGATGCGGTCGCGCTTTGCGGGAACGGCTGCATTGTAGTCGTTATAGAAAAGAAGGGCATTGGGATCGGCTTCGTGAGCAAATTCAAATGCCTTGGCAATGAACTCGTCGCCGTAGAGCTTATAGAGCTTGCTCTCTCGGTAGGGGTTGGGTTCACGACCTCTGAATCCGCGGCCGGCATCGGACATTGCTTCGTTTACAACATCCCATGCATATACTACATCCTTATATCGGTTAACCACTGTGTGGATGTGGTCACGCAGGCGAGCGTAGAACACTTCCTTGGGCACGGGGTTGCCTTTTTCATCATTCATCATCCAGTCGCAGAACTGTGCGTGCCATACGAGGCAGTGTCCGCGCAGCTTGATTCCGTTCTTGCGGCAGAAGTCGGCAATCTTGTCGGCGCGTTCCCAGTTCCATACACCTTCTTTCGGATGCAATTCACCCGATTTCATGTCGTTCTCAGCAGTGATGCTGTTGAACTCCTTTTTGATAAGCTCCATTTGTGCGGGGTCGGATACGTTGCGCTGGTTTACAGCCACACCGATGGTGAAATAGCCATCGTAAGCATCCTTAAGGCTCTTGGGGCCATTGTCCACTTGTCTGCCAAATTGAGCAAACGCTGATCCTGCCATGAATACAGCAAGCAGAACCGATAAGCATGTTCGTTTCATTGGTAAGTAGTTGTTAATGATTGATTTAAATATTAAGGGTTATTTTTAGGCATGGATGAAAGGCTTTTTAAAGCCAAACATGACATTAGTTAGACCGATGCATGCTCAAAAGGTTTAACACATTTCTAAAAAAAATAAAAATAAATTTAGTGAAATGTGGGTTGCACATCCCTCTGCCGGTAAATCCCCGCGTTAGCGTGGGAGCTGCGTTAGCTGCTCAATAAGGTTAGCCTCATGCAAACGCGCCTTTAGGTGCGTGCAGCGTGAGGTCATGGCGCGCCTCCCCCACACCCTCGAGGGCTGCGTTAGCTGCCCAATAAAACGCTATCCATGTGGATTACCGTTGGGTGGAGGCCCACGGGTGGGCCTATGGCAACCCGCGGTTAAATACATGTAATGCCTGACGGCATATACAGCACCGGGTATTGTTTTGCACTTAGGTTAGTGGCGGCGATGGCGGTTGCGGCGGCGTGAGCTGTGGGCGATGAGCTTTTCAAGCGTGCTTTTGCCCGGTTGGCCGGCGGCAGGTGTATTGACGGCGGCAGGTGCGGGCTCGGCCATCGGTACGGACTGTTGGCCGCTTGGCACCGTTACCGGAGCAGGAGATGCCGATTCAGGTTGATTATTGGGCTGCTTCACTGGAGCGGACTGCATTGCGGACTTGGGCTGCATTGCGGGCTTGGGCTGCATTGCGGGCTTGGGCTGCTTCACAGGGGCGGGATGCACTGCGGGCTTGGGTTGCGCCGAGATGTTGCGGACGATGGAGGGTCTTTGCTCGGTCGCTTGGCGGCGTGATGATGCGGCCTTGCGCTCGCGGGCGAGGCGGCGAAGCTCACGGGCACGATAGCGGCGGCGTATCGTGGGCATGATGAGCATGAATATGGCGCGGGGAACGCCCTCCGAAACTTCAATTACAATCAGGTCGCGCTGATAGGCCTCGATTGCGGCGCATATCTCGTCGCGGTAATGCTTGGGAAGGCGGTCGACTGCATCCTTCCATTCCTGATCAAACTTCAATCCCTTGCCTCGGCGGCTCTGTACTTTCGCTCTATTTTCCATAGTTACTTTTTTCCTGCAAAAATAATGCGCCGAACCCCCCGATTTCACCCCATAATGTCGCGAAGCAGTTTCGCACATGTAATGCTTGACGGCATATACAGGATTGCTTGTGGGTTATTGGGCAACTACGTAGTCCTTTTTCTATGGTGCGTTGTACCCTGTGCCCTATACCCGTGCTGCGGACGCCTAACGGCGGCCTTGCGCGGGCCTAACATTATTAAGCTGCTCTGCAGCTTTGGCGCTAACGCGGGGAGCGTTTGTTATTGCTCGGTGTGGAAGCTTGTTAAGGACTCTCTTTCCTGCGTCGGCAGTCCGTCGGTTTGGGCTGCTGCCTTTATTGCCTTTATAAGGAATGCCATATTTCTTCCGAGATTTCGCATTGTCTGGAGCCCTTCACGATCATCCTCTACATCGGTGGCGGTGAAGCCGTGCACTTCATTCCAATAGGTGGATGAAACAATCGGCATGGCACTGATGGTAAAATATTTGTTGATTTCGTCAAAGGCTGAAGTCGAGCCGGCTCTTCGGGATGAAACAACGGCTGCTCCCACTTTCATGGTTTTATTCACAACACCACTCGTGCTGTAGAAGAGGCGGTCAAGGAATGAAAGCACCTGTCCGTTGCACCCGGCGTAATATACCGGACTTCCGATTACAATACCGTCAGCCTCGGCAAGCTTGGGAGCGGTTTCATTTACAATGTCAT
Organism: Muribaculum gordoncarteri; assembly: GCF_004803695.1. Lineage (NCBI taxonomy): Bacteria > Pseudomonadati > Bacteroidota > Bacteroidia > Bacteroidales > Muribaculaceae > Muribaculum > Muribaculum gordoncarteri. The sequence goes on along the minus strand of NZ_CP039393.1, from coordinate 3,040,530 downwards.
TGAAAACGCAATGCCTGTGCTGACGGCAGACAGTGCGCGGTCAGTGCAGCCTCCCTCAATATGGGGACTGCCGTTAACGATAAGAACTTTCATAAGATAATATTTTACATGATGCAAATATACTATTTTTTGACATATCACTCCGAGTCAGCCTACATGGAAGCGGCCCTATCCCCTGAGCCTCATGCTAATATAGGCTATTTCACTTTAACATATTTGCTATTTAATTTTCTTTATTACTTTACACGGATTTCCGACGGCTACCGAGTGAGGCGGAATGTCCTTCACCACGACGCTACCGGCTCCAATTACACAATCATCGCCGATGGTCACTCCCGGCAGAACGCACACATTACCACCAATCCACACATCATTGCCGACAGTTATCGGACGAGCATATTCGAGGCCCTTGTTTCTCTCGGCGGCATCGATCGGATGACCTGCCGTATAAAAGCCACAATTAGGAGCGACAAACACGTTGTCCCCAAATTTTACAGTAGCCCCGTCAAGTATCACTAAATTATGATTGGCGTAGAAATTATCACCTATATGTATGTTATAGCCATAATCGCATAGGAACGGCTGCTCTATCAAGAAGTTTCCTTTTACACTGCCCAACAGTTCCTTGATAATTTTTCTTCCTCCCTCGACATCCTTTGGCCGAAGATGATTGTAATCGTGACACAATTCCTTGCATTCGGCTCTCTCGGCTATAAGTCGGGGGTCGTTGTTGGCATCATATATCATGCCTTTCAGCATCTTTTCTTTTTCTGTCATATTGAATAACCATATCTTATATTTAATTTTGCAAAGTTAATTACTTGCAACATAGTGTGCAATGATTCTAAAGTAGCATGTTTTCAAGAGCGCACCATGCCGATGCGAAATAGTTGAGCGAGCTTTGTTCCACCGGGTGAAGCAGAGGACTTTGCCGTTGATTATAGAACGGTTTTAACGCGTACCACTACAAACTCGAACTGGCGCAGATGGTCGTTGGTCGGAGCCTTGAAAGCTGCCGAGATTACTTTGTCGAGGATTTCATCACTCACTTCACGGTCGGAGTAGTCGCGGTAGGTGCGGCGACGATCCAATACTTCTGAAAATTCCATATTCTATGTATATTTTTGATGTTTATGTTTTGTAATGCAAAATTAAGGCGTCTGTTTGTCGGTCATTTGTTAAATTGTTTCAAATATTTGTTGTTTATTTGCACAAATAAAATTACGATAATATGAAGTCCCTTGGTATTACAGGCCAGAAATGGCTTAAAACATTTCATCTTTTTGCGGCAATTCTTTGGATTGGTTGCGGAGTCGCTATGAATTTACTCCGAGTTGCAGTAACCCCAACAACGCCGGAAGGAATGTCCACACTTTCCCTGGCAATAAAAATATTGGATGATTTGCTGATTTTCGGTGGAGTTATTGGAATATTGGTTACTGCTATAGTGTATGGCATCTGGACAAAATGGGGATTCTTCCGACAACGATGGCTGAGTGTCAAATGGTTGTTGACAATTGTCATGATACTCATAGGATGGATAATAATGGGTCCGGCTGTCAACGGTAATGTACAGTCGCCTGAATGGTATCTCTCAAACATAGATACCTACGATGCCAACCTTGCAACAAGTGCGGTATGGGGGCCTGTTCAGTTGCTGTTGCTGACCGTGGTGTTGATAATCTCTGTATTCAAGCCCTGGAAAGCAAAAATAAAGCGCCCATAAGTTAATGACATACGCCATAATGGACGATGCAGTAATTTCCTATACATTGCCCGAGGTGAAAGATCATTCCTTCTTTTTCATCTCCCAGCACATTGCACCGAGCCTCGAAGCCAAGATGCACAGGCACGAGGCTTGGGAACTATATTATGTAACCGGCGGCAACGGTGTGCGCATGACAGGCGACACCCTGATGCCTTTCGTCGAAGGAGATGTAGTGCTGATTCCGCCGTCAATGCCTCACTATTGGGAATATAAACCGGAGTCGGCAAATAATGCCGGAGAGATCACATATCTGATGGTGGCATTCAGCCCGGAACTTATAAGATATTCAATAAAGAAACGGGACTCTCTCCTACAAAATACCGAAAGCAGGCAAAAAAGATGAGCTGACAGCCTTTTTAAGAGCCGGTTCGACAATAAATATGTGAAATTAAAAATTTTGTCATGTAATGGAAATTCGCTTACTTTGCAGTGCAATTTGAATTCCTAAATCAACTATTTAAACATATTATGAAGACTATCAGCAAATTAATTTGTGTATTGTTGTGCGTTTTCGCCACAACCCCGGCATTTGCTCAATTCAACCTTAAGAAAGCCGTAGGCGGAGCCGCAAAGGCAGTTCAAGCAGCCACTTTAACCGACGAACAGATGACTGCCTATGTAAAGGAGTATATCGACTGGATGGATACCCACAACAAGGTGTGCGAACCCGACCACCCCTATACCCAGCGTCTTAACCGACTCACCGAGGGACTTACCGATGTTGAAGGAATACCCTTGAACTTCAAGGTTTACTGGGTAGTAGATGTTAATGCATTTGCATGCGCCGACGGAAGCGTGCGCGTATTTGCCGCTCTTATGGATATAATGTCCGACGAAGAGCTGCTCGGCGTAATCGGTCACGAAATAGGACATGTAGCCCACAAGGATTCAAAGAAAGCATTCCGCACCGCACTGCTCACTTCGGCACTTAAGGACGGCATTTCGGCAAACGGCGGTACAATCGCAGCCCTTACCGACTCGCAGATAGGCGACCTCGGAGAGGCTCTCGCCAACGCCAAATATTCACAGAAGCAGGAGAACCAAGCCGACGACTACGGCTACGAGTTCCTTAAGAAATCGGGCAAGAACCCCTGGGCCATGGCTCTCTCGTTCAAGCGCCTTAAGGAGATTCAGGGCGAAGGAAAGCAGAGCAAAATCAACCAGCTCTTCTCATCGCACCCCGACCTCGACAAGCGCATCCAGCGCATGGAGAAGCGTGCCACCGACGAAGGCATAACACCTCCCGAGGTAAAAGCCGAGGAGAAGAAGTAACATCAACCCCTCAACAATATCACCATGAAGCCGCGCTCACCACGAGTTGCGGCTTCACTGTTTTTCCGACAACCGGCGGGCATCCCTGCGCGACAACATGATGTAGAATGCTCCGAATATGCCCGACGCAATAAGCACCATCGCCTGGAAGCTCCAGAACACAATCGAATAGGCCGCTGCGTCATTGTTCCCGATTCCAAACAAGCTCAACGCAAATATAACCGCGATGTTCCACGGCCCAAGACCGCCGTTGGAAGGAACGGCCATGCTGCACGAGCCGAACACAAAAACCACCAGCCCCGGAATCAACCCCAGGGCATAGCCCTCGCCCGTTATGAGCTGTCGCGTAAACGGAAAGGCGAAGAAGCACAAATAGGTTTCAAGGAAGTAGCATATCCATATTCCGAAAGTGAACACGATGTAAAGCCCCGTGCCCTTCATGTGAAACAGGACGCTGAAACCGTTCCACATTCTCATGACGCTCTTCTTCACGCCGATTACAAAACTCGTATTGCGGAACACATAGCCCACGACAGCCACCACGATTACGGCAAGGATGATAAAAATCCACAGCGTGCCGTCGGTAGTAAAGCGGTCAAGCGCCTTGCCCATGGGGTATCGGTCAAGAAACTTGTCGATATAGCCCCGCGCCACAATCAGGGTCAGGATTATAAGCATCAGTATCATCACCGCATCCGATGCCCGGTCGCCGAGGTCGGTGCCTACAACCGTCGACAGCTTGCAATTCTCGCGCCGGGCTATGTAGACACAACGCCACGCCTCGCCAAGATAAGGAAACATCAGATTAAGCGCATAGGCCCCGAATATCGACACACTCTCAGCCACGGCAGGGATGCGGGGTATTCCGGCCGCACGAAGCTGAATGCCCCAGCGCACACCCCTTATGATGTGCGACAAAATGGTAATCACCATCATGGCCGCGATGTAACGGTAATCGACACCCTGCTCTATGATAGACTTCACCTTGTCTATGTCGACCTTGTGAAAAAGCCACACGACAAGCCCCGCCGAAATAGAGAGCGGCACAACCACCTTCAGCACACGACCCAAAATATACCAACGGCCATGTCGAGGCGACGGAGATGTAACATTTTTATCCACAATTTTTCAACAATCCAAACCCCGCTATTGATTAACCGCAGGCCCATTTTTCACAGTAACATGAAAAAAACAGTGCAGGAATGTGCAAGTCAATGACTCAAGCACATCTATGCACCGGATTTCGATGTATAGCTGTTCCTATTTTTTATCAGAAAGCGTTCAGGGCCATGTCGGTAATCCATATCCAGAGCGGACAGAATCCGATGAACAGAATCACACTCAATGTCAACGATGAAGTACCGGTGGCCACATAGGTGTTGTATTCGTCGGCAATGATGATTCCCGAGAATGCCGGGGGAAGAGCACATGCCACGACAAGCATCTTTATGTTAAGCGGATCCATGTGCCACAACAAGCCGGCTATCAATGCCAGTGCAGGCATTACGATAAGCTTCAGTATTGAACCGAGCAGAGCCTGCCAGTTGATGACAATCTTGACCGATGAAAGAGTGATACCGGCCGAGAACACCGCCATTGACGCATTGGCCTTGGCTATCAAGTCAAATGAAGGGCTTGCCCAGTCAGGCCATTTAAGGCCGAGGAGCACGAGAATCACAGCGAGTATAGGAGCCCATGCCACAGGCTGTTCAAGAGCGTGAATCACAGGTTTCCACGCACTCTCCTTCTTGCCCGCCGCAGCAGCCTGAGTGCCGTCGAGCGAGGCGTTAAGCAGCGACAGTCCCACAGGGATGCCGACAGCATTGACCACGATTCCCACTATAGCCACTACAAGCGCAACCGACGGATTGGTACCGAAGATAGGCTCCAGTACGGCAAATCCGAGGAAGCCGATAGTAGGCGAACCGCTTATCAGCGCCGAAACAGCTGCATCGGCTCCGGTGTTCTTCTTGAAGCAATAACGGTATATGAAATAGACCGCCATGAAGCACACCATGATTACGACAAGCGACACAATCGACAATTTCAAGTCACGGGCCAGCATCTCACGGTCGGCCTGCACAATCGATACAAACAAGGCAGCCGGCAATGCATAGTCAAGCACAACCTTGTTGAATTTCTTGGAATCGTCACCGTTGAAGATGCCTTTTTTGCCCGAAATGAATCCGGCCAGCATCACCACCACAATAGGCACGATGGCGTATAAAATAATGTGTAACATAGTAAATGTGTAAAAATTGCGTATTCAATTACAGCCGCCTGCGGCTTATACCTTTACCGATATAAGAGCCGCCGGATTAAGATAGCCTATGTGACCGCTCTCCTTGCCTGAATCGGCAGCAAGCTGCACATCGATAAGGCATGGCTTCTTAGAGGCTATGGACTCGGAAAGAGCCGTGGCAAGGTCGGCCGGCGTAGTGACATAGTAGGTCTTGGCGCCGAATGCCTCGCCGAGCTTGTCGTAACGGGCGTTGATGTTAAGTGTGGTAGGAGCGGGATCGCCGTCCTTTGATAGGTTCTCGCCTACTCCGTTATATATACCGCCGTTATTGAAAATGACCACGGTGACAGGCAGATTGAAACGGCATATAGTGCTGAAGTCCATGCCGCTGAATCCGAAGGCGCTGTCGCCCTCGATGGCTACAACCGATTTGCCCGAAGCTACGGCGGCACCTATGGCCGAACCCATACCCATGCCCATGATGGCCCATGTGGCACAGTCGATGCGGTGACGCGGCAACATCATGTCGATGGCGTTGCGCGTGTCGTCGAGTGTATTGGCACCCTCGTTCACAAGCACGACATCGGGGTTGGATGCAAACACCTTCCTGACGGCACTCAGCGCGCTCCAGTGAGTCATAGGCACGGTCTGAGGCACGAACCGCTCGGCAAACTTTGCATTCTTGGCCTTGGACGCACTCTGCAGCGAGGGAACCCAATCGGAATCCATCGACATTTTGTAGGATGGCAACGCGGCAAGCATCGCGTCGATCGACGACTCGATGTCGCCCACCACGGGAGCTGCTATAGCACGGTTTATGTCAATCTCCTCGGGGTCGATGTCAATCTGGATGAACTTGCCGTCGGGATTCCACTTGCCGTGACCTCGCGACAGCAGCCAGTTGAGGCGTGCGCCTATGAGCATCACCACATCGGCCTGCTCCATGAAGTAACTGCGCATGGAGTTCACGCTCAGCTCATGATTATCGGGCAACAGTCCCTTGGCCATCGACATCTGGTAGAAAGGCACTCCGGTGGCTTCGACAAACTTCCTGATCTTGTCGTCGACCTGAGCGTAGGCGGCTCCCTTTCCAAGCAGGATGACGGGCTTCTTGGCTCCGGCCAGCAGCTCCATGGCCCTCGCTACCGACTGAGGCGACGGAACCACCGCCGGACACAAGTCGACAGGAGTATATAATGTGGCTTCGGCAGCCTTGCGGTCCATCACCGCGCCAAGACACGGGGTAGTGACATCGAGATAGACACCGCCCGGACGGCCCGACACAGCCGCACGATAGGCACGCACAACGCCGGTCATTATATCCTCGGGACGGTTGATGCGGTAAGCCGCTTTAACAAGAGGCTTGGCGATGTTCAGCTGGTCGAGTCCCTCGTAGGTACCCTGCATCAAATCGATGGGCTCACGCTCGCTCGAGCCCGAAATCTGAATCATAGGATAGCAGTTGACCGTGGCGTTGGCCGTAGCGGTCAATCCGTTTAGGAATCCAAGCGACGACACTGTGAGCAGCACACCCGGAGTCTTGGTGAGGAATCCGTGAGTGGCGGCAGCCATACCGGCCTGCTGCTCGTGACGGAAGCCGACAAACTTGATGCCTTCACCCTGTGCAATATAGGCGAACTCCGTGACAGGAATGCCCACCAGGCCATACATAGTGTCGATGCCGACTCTCTTTAACGCTTGTGTAAGAATCAACATTCCCGTAACTTCATTGGCTGTTGACGGGTCGGTGTGAGGTATTGAATCTATTGACATAATAGTTGCTTTTTTTATGTTAGGCTTTGAAAAATCCATAGTGACATGTCGGCTGTTGACTGTCACTATGGAGAGAAATATAATGAATTCCTTGCAAGGTTACTTGGCAGGTGCAGGCATGGGCGCGGTAGTGCCGTTGGCCTTGAATCGTGCCTGCTCGTCGGCTGTGTAGCCGAGCGATGTGAGCACCTCGTCGGTATCGCCGCCGAGAGTAGGACACGGGCCGTAGACAGGCTGATAGTTGGAGATGGTGAACGGTACACCCACGGTTACAAACTCGCCTATCTTGCCGCCCTGATTGATCTTGACAAGTGTATTGCCGTCATAGAGGCTCTCGTCGCTCATGATCTCCTTGGTCGAAAGCACGGGACCTACCGGCACACCGGCCTTTGACAATATCTCGGTCACCTCATACTTGGTCTTGTCGATGGTCCACTTGCCGATACGCTCATATATTGCCTGTTTGTGCTTGTCACGAGCATCGGCGGTGTTGAAGTCGGGATTGGTGAGCCAATCCTCAAATCCGAGTGCCTTGGCAGCGAGCTCAAACTGCTTCTCGCCGCGCTGAAGGATTACATACACGTAGGCATTGGGGTCGGTTTCCCAGCCCTTGCACTTGTAGGTCCATCCAAGCACTCCGCTACCCTCCTGATTACCGCTTCGAGGCACAAAGTCGCCAAACTTCTGGTCGGGATATTGCGGGAACTGGGTAAGATAGCCGATACGGTCGAGTGTAAGCTGGTCGCGTGTCTTGATACGACACAAGTTAAGACAGGCGTTGTGCATCGACTGATATATGAAACTGCCCTCGCCGGTGCGCTCACGCTGCATCAATGCGGCAAGAATACCGATGGTCAAGTGCATACCGGTGTTTGAGTCACCGAGCGCGGCTCCCGACTGAGTGGGAACATCATCGGGGCCTTCCCACCATCCGGTGGTTGAAGCGGCTCCGGCTGTTACCTGGGCCACAGGCTCGTAGGCCTTCAGGTCCTTATACTTTGACGACAGGGGGAATCCCTTTATAGTGCCGTAGACACATCGAGGATTGATCTTGTGCACCTCTTCCCAGCTGAATCCGAGCTTATCCATGGCGCCTGGATGAAGATTTTCGATAAACACATCGGCACCGGCAATTAATTTTGTAAGGATAGCCTTACCGTCGGGGGTCTTAGCATCGAGGGCAAGCGACTTCTTGTCGGAATTTAACTGTAGGAAATAGTAACTTGGACAATCGGGGTCAAACTGCAATTCGTTACGTGTTGCATCACCTACACCCGGGCGTTCGATTTTAATAACTTCGGCACCAAGCCATGCAAGAAGCTGTGTACATGAAGGGCCTGACTGAACCTCGGTGAAATCTATCACTTTGATTCCCTGTAAAGGAGCTGTGTTCATAATTTTCTTATTTATATCGTTAGAATATTCGTGTGTCATTTAATGCTATGAGTATCACAATAAGTAATAATTCACAACCTAATCAATACAAGTTCAACATTCTCTATTTTCAAAAGTTTCCACAGCATAGGTTCTTATCATTATTTAACAGCATTTACCCATAACGACACAGCTTCCTCAATATATGTAAAAAAATAACGGAACCACCCGTCGCGGGCAATTCCGTCAATCTATTTTGATGATATTGTTTATCCAATTTTATTTACCTCAAGGTCGCCGTTGAACACTTCGTTCCAGGGCAGACCCTGCTTTGCGATTACATCCAGGAACGGATCGGGATCAAACTCCTCGACATTGTGCACGCCGGGCTTAACCCACTTGCCGGTAAGGAACATCATTGCTCCGGCCATTGCGGGCACACCGGTGGTGTAGCTTACGGCCTGCATTCCTGTTTCCTTGTAGGCTGCCTCATGGCTGCAGTTATTATATATGTAGTAGGTGAGAGGCTTGCCCTCCTTGTCCTTACCTGAGATGCGGCATCCTATCGATGTTTCGCCGTGGTAGTTCTCGCCGAGATCCTGCGGATTGGGAAGCACGGCCTTAAGGAACTGCAACGGAACAATCTTGGTGCCGTTGTACTCTACCTCGTCGATACGAGCCATGCCGATGTTCTGGATCACGCGCAGGTGAGTAAGATACTCCTGGCCGAAAGTCATCCAGAATCGCGCTCTCTTAATGGTGGGGAAATTCACTACAAGCGACTCGAGCTCCTCGTGATAGAGCAGATAGGAGTCGCGCGGGCCTATATTGGGATAGGTGAGCGGAGCGTGTATTTCAAGCGGCTTGGTAACCACCCACTTGCCTTCGCTGTAGTAACGGCCGTTCTGGGTTATCTCGCGAATGTTGATTTCGGGGTTGAAGTTGGTTGCAAAAGCCTTGCCATGGTCGCCGGCATTGCAGTCAACAATGTCGAGATACTCCATTTCAGAGAAATAGTGCTTGGCGGCATAGGCAGTGAAGACGCCCGACACTCCGGGATCGAATCCGCAACCGAGGATAGCCGTCAGTCCGGCCTTCTCGAAGCGTTCACGATAAGCCCACTGCCAAGAGTACTCAAAGTGAGCCTCATCCTTGGGCTCGTAGTTGGCAGTGTCAAGGTAGTTGACGCCACATTCAAGACAGGCGTCCATAATCGTAAGGTCCTGATAAGGCAGGGCCACGTTGATTACAAGGTCGGGCTTGTGACGGTTGAACAGAGCCACGAGCTCATCAACCTTGTCGGCATCGACCGAGTCGGTGGTGATGTTGGGAGCACCTATAGCCTTGGCGATTGCATCGCACTTGCTCTTGGTGCGCGATGCAAGCACTATCTCATTGAACACATCGGGATTCTGCGCACACTTGTGAGCAACGACGGTTCCTACTCCGCCTGCTCCGATTATAATGACTTTCGACATCTCTTTAAACTGAATTTTGAGGTTATGACTATTTCTTGTCGGCCTGCTGCTTGAGCAAGTCACGAATCTCGGTTAGAAGCACCTCCTCCTTAGTAGGTTCGGCGGGAGCTGCAGGAGCTTCCTCAACCTTCTTCTTGAATCGGTTCATGAATTTTATAGCCATGAATATACAGAAAGCAACAATGAGGAAGTCGACAATGTTCTGGATGAATACACCGTAGGTCATGGCCACTTCAGGAGTCACCACTTCCTCGCCGTTCATCACGGCAGCTTTCAGTATAAGTTTGTGTTCCTTAAAGTCAAGCCCGCCTGTGGCAATGCCCACTACAGGCATGATGACATCATTGACAAGCGATGACACGATTTTGCCAAACGCACCACCGATGATTACACCGACGGCCATGTCGACCACGTTGCCCTTCATCGCAAACTCTTTGAACTCACTGAGAATTTTACCCATGATTGTGTAGTGTTAAATAAATGATTAAAACCAGTAAAAACGGGGTCGGTCACTATCGTCCCCCGTTAAAAAACGCTCTTTTTGCAATTTTGGCTGTTGAAAAGAACTAATTTCGTACAAAATTAAAGAAATTTTTCCTTTATTTTGCTTCCACAATGACTTAATTTAAAAAAAAATAGTAATTTTGTGATGCAAAATTTCAAGGTTCAGTTGTCACCAAGCTTGTAGCTGAACCCCACAATAGTAGATGTTAATCATAACCCAATAATTATTAAACAATTATGACAAAAGTAGGTATTAATGGTTTTGGCCGCATCGGACGTTTCGTTTTCCGTGCTTCCACTAAGAGAGATGACATCGAAGTTGTCGCTATCAACGACCTTCTCCCTGTTGACTACATGGCTTACATGCTCAAGTATGACACTATGCACGGCAAATTTGACGGCACAGTCGATTTCGACATGGAAAAGAGCCTCCTCATCGTTAACGGTAAGGAAATCCGCGTAACTGCATGCCGCGACCCGAAAGAAATCAACTGGGGCGCTGTAAACGCAGAATACGTTGTTGAGTCAACCGGCTTGTTCCTCACCAAGGAAAAGGCTCAGGCTCACATCGAGGCTGGTGCCAAGTATGTGGTTATGTCAGCTCCTTCTAAGGACGACACCCCCATGTTTGTTTGCGGTGTAAACCTTGACAAATACGTAAAGGGTACTCAGTTTGTATCTAACGCTTCTTGCACAACCAACTGTCTTGCTCCTATCACCAAGGTGCTCAACGACAAGTTTGGCGTTGTTGAAGGTCTTATGACTACTGTTCACTCTACTACTGCAACTCAGAAGACTGTTGACGGTCCCTCAATGAAGGACTGGCGTGGTGGTCGTGCCGCTTCAGGCAACATCATCCCCTCATCAACCGGTGCTGCTAAGGCTGTAGGTAAAGTAATCCCCGAACTCAACGGTAAGCTTACCGGTATGTCAATGCGTGTCCCCACCCTCGATGTATCAGTTGTTGACCTTACTGTAAACCTTGCAAAGCCCGCAACTTACGATGAAATCTGCGCTGCCATGAAGGAAGCTGCAGAAGGCGAACTCAAGGGTATCCTTGGTTACACTGAAGATGCAGTCGTATCAAGCGACTTCCTCGGTGACACTCGCACTTCTATCTTCGACGCTAAGGCTGGTATCCAGTTGACTCCGACCTTCGTTAAGGTTGTTAGCTGGTATGACAACGAGATCGGTTACTCTAACAAGGTTCTCGACCTCATCGCTCACATGAAGAAAGTAAACGGCTAATAAACCGTAACACTTCGATAAAGAGTCGGCGACCGTCCATCCCGGACAGTCGCCGACTTATTTTTTTGCACCCCATACCGCCTCCTGAAAACACACGTAAGGGCATTTTTCACTCCACATTTTTTGTTTTATTCCGGAATCATGGCCATATTTGCATAATCATATCCAAAATCACATCATCATTTAGCATGAAAAGATTAATTGTCATTATTGCGATTGTGGCTTCGCTGGCAAGCATGTCGGCGCAGAGCCGCAAAGGCGTGTCGATTCTCGGCGACTCCTACTCGACATTCCAGGGATTCGTAACCCCCGACTCCAACTTCCTGTGGTACTTCACCGTTCCCAACCCCGAGCTAACCGATGTCAACGCCGTGACTCAGACATGGTGGCACCGGCTCATCAAGGATCAGGGCTGGAGGCTGTGCCTCAACAACTCGTTCTCGGGTTCTACGATATGCAACACGGGCTATAACGGAGAGGACTATTCGGGACGGTCGTTCATCGCAAGAATGAAAAATCTCGGTTCGCCCGACATCATATTCATATTCGGAGGCACCAACGACTCATGGGCCAACGCCCCCATAGGCGAATATGTGTATGAGAACTGGACGCCTCAACAGCTCTACAGCGTGAGGCCGGCAATGGCCTATATGCTGTCGACAATGGTCGACTACTATCCAGGCACCGACATATACTTTATAATAAACAGCGAACTGAAGCCCGAAATCAACGAATCGATAACCTCGCTATGCGAGCGCTACGGAGTAACGCCCATCATGTTGCACGACATTGACAAGAAGGCGGGACATCCCTCGATAAAGGGAATGGAGCAGATTGCCGAGCAGGTAAAACAGCACTTGAAGCAATAACGCTCCGGCGTCACTTGCCCTTGGGGGCGTCACTTTGCTTTGCGGCGTCACCGCCTGCAGCCACATCACCGTGAGCAGGAGCTGACGGAGCAGGAGCGGCCGGTGTAGGTGTTGTTGACGGTGATAATGGCGTATTGGCCTTCACCTCGGCATCAGCCACCATGTCGGCGATATTGGCCGGATAAACGGGATGCTCGTTGTAGGCAAATCCTGGGTCGCCCGAAGTGTTTGGCGGAATCACCCAATTGGTCTTCGGGTCATAGGCAGGCATAGGCACGGGCGAATTACCGTTATAGGGCATCGCCTCAGGCTTGGGATTACCTATGTTGACGACATCGCGACTCGACGGAGCCGAGTAAGCCGACAGTCCGAAAGCCGGCACGGCCGCCATCAGATGCTCGAATATGTCGCTCTGTATGCCCTCATACTTCACCCAGTCGGCGGTATTGGTGTAGCAGAACAGCTCAAGCGGCTGCGCCTGGGGTGTCTGCTGAAGCTCACGCACCATGCATGTGAGCTCGCCCATCGTAATCCACGGGTGATGATGCAGATAGAGTCCAGTATAGGCTCGGAACACACCGAGATTGGTGTCGATCGAGCCGTTGACCTTTATGTCGTCGCGCATCAGCGAGGTGGCCTCGCCCTCGGCTGCATATTTCTGCATCTTTTCGATATAGTCCTTCATGAATGGCAGCTTCTTGAAATCCTCAAGCATCTCGGGTGTCGTAGGGCGTATCGTGGATATGTCGATAAGAATCGATCGCTGTATCTGACGCCGTCCGCGCTGCTTCATCTTGTTCCAGTTCTGAAGCTGCGTCGACACGAGCGTGTAGGGAGGCACCGTGACGGTGGTGTTGTCCCAGTTGCGAACCTTGACGGCGGTCAGCGACACATCAGTTACGATGCCGTTGACAATCGTGCCGGGAATGGCGATCCAGTCGCCCACGCGCAACATGTCGTTGGCCGACAGCTGCAATCCCGCCACAAAGCCGAGGATTGAGTCCTTGAAAATCAACATCAACGCCGCCGCAAACGCGCCAAGTCCCGTAAGCAAAGCCGCCGGTGAGCGGTCGACAAGCAGTGCCACCGATATTATGGCTATCACCATCCACACAAGCCCCTTGGCCACATTTAGGATGCCCTTCAGCGGCAGGTTCTTGGTGTTCTCCTTCCTGTTGTAGTTCACCCAGATGACATTGAACACCGAGCAAATCGTCCATCCCACCGTCAGCACGAAATACACAAGCACTATGCGCATAAGAATGTCGAGCGCATGGGAATCGGTCTGGAACGCAAACGGGATAAACGCCATAAATACAAGCGGCGGTATTATGTGACTGCTCTTGTTGATCAACTGCTCATGCTCCATCTCCTCGGTGAATATCGTTCGCCGGGCATATACGAAGTGCTGCGTTATCAACACCACGACCTTACGTGTCAGCCATCCGGCCAGCAGTGCGATGCCGAGAATAATCACCGTATAGACGACCTCCTCGGCCATGCTCGACTTGGTGAGTCCGAGCCACAACAGGATTCTGTCGACTAAATTCAGCAGCCACTGCGCTACCTTGTGGGTAGGAATCCAAGAGATAACCATAAGTAAAATAGTACAATAAAAAAGTAATATAACCTAATAATGGTCTAATAATAACATAGTCGGGATTGAATTGGTTTGAAAAAAATGCGTATCTTTGGCAACGATGACATTATCATGGATTGCAATAGGGACTGTTGAGCTTTGTGTACTCGGATTCATAGCCGCCGCGGCGGTAATAGCACTCATAATGAAGCCGGGTTCACGCAACGAGGCTGTGACTGAATTTGCCGCCGGGCTATTGTCGCACGAGGGAGTTCTCGCCGGCAGCTTCGGCATCGAGCTGACCTGTCGCGACGACTACAGCACAGTCATCACACGGCAGGGATTCGGCGGATTGCTCTCATCCGACGGCTCGGTAAGCCTGGCTATTACGATAAAGGATTGCGACATCACCATCGAGGAGCGCATAATAAGCGGCCATGGAACATCGGACGACACACCCGACACCGCCACATTCACACTTACATGCCTCAAGCCCCGCCTGCACTACCACCTGCGCTACACATCGGAAGCGTTAAGCCGCTCCGTCACAATGTCATTTACTGTGACTCCGGGCCTGTCGATAGTCAAGGAGCTTGTGCAATAGATTGTTAATTGTATTGTCTATATCACAACGTTTGACTACCTTTGCACAGTCATGGGTTCATCAGTAAAAAAAATATGGGAGTGGTGTCGCCACTACATTTCAGTCACATTCATCATAGTAGTGGTGTTTGTGGTCATCGTGCTGTTTTTCAACGAAAACTCCATCCTCAAGTCGATGGAGTACAACCGACAGATAACCGACCTGAAAGAGGAGATACAATCCAACCGCGACACGCTCGAATACTACAACAAGCTGAACCACAGCCTTGACACCGATCCCGAAACAATGGAACGCATCGTGCGCGAACGCTACCACATGCAGCGCGAAAACGAGGATGTGTACATTGTCGAGTAAAAAACCACACCCCCAACCTCAACACTTTGACACAATGCAGAAATCAGGAATAACATCCAGGAATTCAAGCCGACTGTGGCCGTGGGTCACTTCGGCCGGACTGATATTGATTGCCATAGGCGTGCTGATGCCCATACTCGGCATAGGCGGCCCCGCCTTCAAATGGGTTTACGGCGCAGGAGCCGTGGTGTCGCTGATAGGGCGCATCATGACACCCTACAAGGGCGACATACTACGCGTAAAGCGGTTGCACCGCATCGAAGCGTGGTCGTCGATATTCTTCTGCGTAGCCACATTCTTTATGTTCTATCCCGGAGCAGGAGCATCGGACTGGCTTGCATTCACGCTTGCCGAAGGCTGCATCCTGCTCTATACTTCAATCATGATTCCGCGTGCCGCAAAGTCGTCGCACAGCTGACAAAACCATCGCGATAAAGCCAAAAATAGGTTAAAATCGCCATTTTGGTTCCAATAAGTCATTCATGGGTCGAAAATCACCGCAGTTTTAAAGCGTTAATTCACGCGGAATTAGTAATTTTGTCACCGCAATGGGTCATAACTTAGTCATAGACCAGGGCAATTCAGCCGCGAAAGTCGCCATTTTCAGGGGACCGGCTCTCGTACGCTCATGGCGTTACGAGGAGCTGACGCCGCGCATACTCACCGACATCGCAGCCGATTACGACATCACGGCAGCCATCTACTGCTCGGTATCGCGCCACGGCGAGGACATAGTCGTGACACTTCGCGGCATAGCACCGCGGGTATATGAGCTGACATCGATGCTGCCGCTGCCCATAAAGATAGGCTACACCACCCCTACGACCCTCGGCCGCGACCGCATAGCCGCAATAGCCGGCGCATGGGCATGCTATCCCGGACGGTCGGTGCTCGTGGTCGACGCAGGCACCGCCGTGACCTACGATGTGCTCGACACCGACGGAACGTTTATAGGCGGCAACATAGCGCCCGGACTGTGGATGCGCGCACAGGCGCTTCACGACATGACGAGCCGTCTGCCGCTGGTCGATGTGGAGTCGGAACACAATGTAGCCCTATGGGGCACCGACACCGAAGGCGCCATAATGTCAGGCGTGGTGAGAGGCGTTGCCGGAGAGATAGCCTACTATCGCTCGCAGCTGCCCGACGACACCATAGTGATGCTTACCGGCGGTGACGCCGTAAGACTCGCGCCGCTGATCGACGGCAATGTCGAGATTGACTCTCTGCTCGTATGTAAAGGATTAAACAGTATATTGACATATAATGAATCTCGTTAAGAAAATCTTCGCTGCGATAGCTATAGTCGCAGTTACAGTAAGCGCTCAGGCGCAAAACCCGATGAGCCCTTACTCAAAATACGGATACGGTATCCTGAACGACAACGCCACATCGGCTCAACGGGCCATGGGAGGCGTTGGTTACGCAATGAGTTCGGGCCGACAGATAAACGCCATGAACCCGGCAAGCTACGCAGCCATCGACTCGCTGACATTTCTCTTCGACATGGGCCTCACCACCACAGCTCTTTGGAGCAAGGAGGGTAACACCTCGGGCAAGGACTTCGGCGGCGGCCTCGACTACATCACCATGCAGTTTCCCATCACCAAATATCTGGGTGGAAGCATCGGCCTCGTACCCCTGTCGTCGGTAGGCTACTCGTTTGGCTCCAAAGTCGACAACGGCACCTCGCTGCGTCAAGGTTCGGGCGGCCTCAACCAGCTTTACTTCGGACTTGGTGTACGTCCGTTCACCGGCCTCACCTTAGGAGCCAACATAGGCTACCTCTTCGGCACCACCATCAACGACTCATACGTTACCACTTCAGCCGGCTCGACCACCCTCTTTGAGCGCGTAATCGAAGTGCGTGACTACCGCCTCCAGTTTGGTATTCAGTACGCCTTGCCCATAAACGGCCGCGACAAGCTCACCGCGGGTGTCACCTACACCCCCGGTAAGACTCTTCTCGGTCACACCTGGGGAATAAAATATGATGTCAACGCCGACACCGACGGCTCAGGCGCAGCGGTTCCCGACACGGTAGGCTACACTTCGCTCAAGGGCAAGTATTCGCTTCCCGAAACATGGGGTATCGGATTGAACTACGTGTGGAATGAAAAGCTCATGGTGGAGGCTGACTTCACCTACCAGCCCTGGAAAAACGCCGACTTCGACCTCAACAAGGAGTTCAATGAATCGACCGAGTTCAACAACCGCTGGAAATTTGCCCTCGGCGCACAGCTCACTCCCCGAGCACGAGGAAACTACGCACAGCGCGTCAACTATCGCCTTGGCGGATTCTACTCCAACGACTATATAAAGGTGCGCGGCAACAATGTGCGCGAATACGGCCTCACGATGGGATTCGGACTTCCCGCTCCCGGCTCGAAGACCGTCATCAACATAGGCTTTGAATGGCGTCACCGCCAGGCCAACCCCATGCCGCTTATCAAGGAGAACTACTTCAGCGTGACACTGGGCGTAAACTTCAACGAACTTTGGTTCTATCAGAGCAAGATACGTTAAGCAAGTGACCCTGTCGGACATTGCACATAGATTCAGCGGCCTGCGGCTGTTTCCTGTAGCAGCAGTGACCGGGCTTGTGATTCTGGGAGCCTGCTCTCAGGAAAAGACCGATGTAGTGCATCGTGAAACCGACGGCGAGCTCGTGCCGACAATGATAACCCGCGATGTCGTCACGATGATCTCCGACTCAGGCATAACGCGCTACCGCATCACGACTCCCCTATGGCTCGTATATGACGAGTCGAAGGAGCCCAAATGGCGATTCCCCGAGAGCCTGTTTCTTGAAAAATTTGACAACAACTTCAATACCGATGCCACAATACGTTGCGACTCGGCCACCTACTACCGTGACAAGTCACTGTGGGAGCTCAACGGCAACGTAAGGATATTGAACGTGCAGAACGAGAAGTTCCTGACCAACCAGATATTCTGGGATCAGCGCAACCACAAAGTCTACTCCGATTCATTCATCCACATCGAGCGAAGCGACCGCATAATCGAAGGCTACGGATTTGAGTCAAACGAGAAGATGACCACCTACACCGTCACCCGACCGTCGGGCATATTCCCCGTATCGGATTTCCGCGGCGGCGCACGTGACTCATCGGCCACCGACAGCGTGACCGTTGAGCCGGAGCCCGAAGCAGCACCGGCATCCGAGAAGAAGGCGGCTGATGAGCAGCCCGTTCAATCCCGTCCGCCCAAACGTGCAATCGACGGCAAGCCGCTACCCTCGCGTCCGGCACCGGTAAATCGTATTGATAGAGAAGAACAACTAAAGCTCAAAAAGGATTTGAAATGACGCTTACAACAGTGTGGCTCATAATAGCTCTCGTGTCGCTGACATTCTCCGCCCTATTCTCGGGTGTGGAGATTGCCTACATATCGTCCAACCGCGTCAAAGTCGAAATCGATGTAAAGCGCGGCGGATTCATAGGGCGCATAATCAACCTGTACTACAAGTATCAGGATCTGTTCATATCCACCATCCTGGTGGGCAACAATATCATGCTCGTAATCTACGGTATGGGGGCGGCCGAGCTGCTCGATCCGTGGCTCAAGGGCATCTACGACAACGAGGTGTTCATTCTGCTGATGCAGACACTCATATCCACCGCTATAATATTGATAACGGGCGAGTTCTTTCCCAAGACAATATTCCGCATCAATCCCAATTCATCGTTGCGTTACTTCGCACTGCCCATATTCTTTTTCTGGGTAATACTCTACCCCATCTCCATATTCACTGCATGGCTGTCGAAGACACTCATGAGAATGTGCGGCATAAAGAATGAGAATCACTCGATGGGAATGCTTACTGTAGGCGAGCTCAACCAATATATCCAGACATCAATCGACGAGCAGGCTGCCAAGGACGAAGTCGAAAACGAAGTGAAGATATTCCATAACGCCATCGACTTCTCGTCGACCCACCTGCGCGACTGCATGACACCCCGCAACGAGGTCGTGGCAATCAACATCGACACTACGACACGCGACGAGCTGTCGGCGCTCTTCACATCATCGGGACGCTCGAAAATCGTAGTTTACCGCGATGACATAGACAATGTGCTGGGCTACATACATGTGAGCGAGCTTTTCGACCCCAAGTCCAACTGGAAAGAGGCGATAAAGCCCGTGATATTCGCGCCTGAAACCCTGCTCGCCAACAAGATGATGCGCCGGCTCCTTGCCGAGAAGCGCTCAATGGCCATTGTGGTGGATGAATTCGGGGGTACAGCCGGACTGGTATCGCTTGAAGACCTCGTGGAAGAGATATTCGGCGACATACAGGACGAACACGACAACCGCCGACTGACCGCACGCGAAGTGCAGCCAGGTGTATATGAAATATCGGGCCGATGTGAAATAGCCGACCTCAACGAAACATTCAATCTCGACCTGCCGGAATCGGACGAATACCAGACTCTTGCAGGATTCATTCTCAACAATCTCGGCGAAATACCTTCACAGGGCGACACATTTGACATAAAGGGAATGACATTCTCCATCATCAAGAAGTCGGCGACGCGCCTTGAACTTATACGCATCACCGTCAACCCGCCCGAGGAGGATTAAATCACTAATCGTAAGAAATGTTATGTAACGCGTCGATCCGCGATGACGACGCAGGCACCGTGAGCAGCTCCTCAAGCTGCTTAAGACTAAGCGTGGCGTCAGGAGAAAATGCGTCACTGTTCATGTAGCCGACAAGCGAATTCAGCAACTGACGCCCCTCCCTCGTTGACGAAGCCTTGTCGACATCGGCCATGACAAGGAGCAGCTTACCCTTGTCGACATTAAACTCCATCACAAGTCCCAACCGATGATTGCGCTCAACATTGTCTATCACCTGAACCAGCGGGCGATAATCGGTGTCGTTGAGTGCGTCAAGTATCAGCGGATAGGAGTTCTTCACTATTCCATACCACTGCCATGAGGTGTGATAGTCGGTGGGGAACTGAGCCAGTGCAGGATGTGACGCATCGATAAGCAAACCCATTGTTCCCGGCGACACAGGGCGGTTGTTGCTCTCGCTTATGGTCTTGAACATCCTGTAGTTCCAGTAGTCGGTCATAAAGAGGCCGCCAACGGTGGTACTGTCGACAATGCTGCGTGAAGGTGCAAGAAGCACACGCGCTCCGTCACGTAACGCCTTGGTGACATCATCGGAGAGCGACGATGCTATAATCACATCACCGGCCGACAACTCTCCGCCTGCGGGATAGACCCAAAGCGGATAGCTGTTGGTTATGTCCGACCCTGCAAGCTCCAGCTTTAAATCCATGCGCCGCGCCTTGGATCTTGTGGCCAGCGGCACATTAATGCGTCCCACATCAAGCAGCCCCCTGCCCTCGGGGATAATCATGCGGCCATTCTCGACCGTCACATCGCCGTGACACAGCTTCCACACAAGAGTATCGCCCGCCAATGCACAATTGCCATAATCGGCGACAGCCAAATCCACTTCAAGCATCTCGCCTTCATTATAGGTGTAACGCGGCATCTCGGCAAGAAGCACCACCTCATCACACCATCGCCGCCACTCTTCGGGCGACACGAGTCCCTTGTTGTCCATAAATGCGTCGAGAACGCCCACAAGCGCGGTGCCCTGTCCGGGATAGTCCTGAAGGTCGAGCAACTGGAATCCGGCCATATCGGGCGTGCGGAGATTCATCTCGATGTCGGCGCGGTAAAGCTCAACGGCCCAAGCGCCCGAGGCTCGATGGAAGTCAAGAGCCTGACCGCCCAGCCGCGCAGCCTCAAGCCTTCGCTTGAACTCGGCAAAATTGTCGGGGCGCAACACTCCCGTGTATTTTGACATCTCGGCATAGTCGGGATATATCTGATACTGTCCGGTTTCATGTCCCACGACAGGCACGGGTGACAACTCGACGGCCTTCTGGAAATTCATAACCGTGTTGGGCGGCGTGTTGTTAAGGTAACCGCCTTCATCGGCATCATAGAAGCTGAATGAGGCACGAGTGTGGGTAGAGTAGCCATCGCCTCCGCCTACGCGGCATGTCACCATGAAATCCTCACCGTCGATGTGACCGTTATATCCGAGATATACATTGGAACCATAAGCATAGAGATGACGCGAGTCAATGCCGCGGAAAGTTTCTATGAATTCCGACATGACGGGTATTTCGCCCCAAAGTTCATTGCCAAGCGCAAACATAACGAATGACGGATGATTGCCATACTCCTCCTGTATCCTCTTCCCGTCCTCAAGCAGAAACTGCATCAGCTCCTCGGAGTCCTTGGAGAATACACCCCATATAGGAAGCTCGGGCTGCAGGTATATGCCTTCCATGTCGGCAGCCTCAAAACAGGCATCGGGAGGACACCACGAGTGAAAGCGCACGTGATTTAACCCGTAGTCCTTTATTGTGCGGAAATAGTCGCGCCATGAATCGACATCCATTGCCACGTGGGCCGTAAGCGGCCATACACAGGCATCATGCCGTCCGCGCAGGAATGTGACGGTGTCATTTATCGACATCTGCCGCCCCTTGGCCTTGAAGTCACGCAATCCAGCCTTAACCGATGCGGAATCGATGCCCGGAATTACAGCGGTGACGATGTGACGCACCGGAGTCCATTCGCTCCAGAGGCGTGCGGTGTCACCGAGGGCTACTACGGCCTCGTAACGCTTTACTCCGTCACGCAGCGGCAATGTCACACTACGGTCGCCGACTCCGATTGTCATGCTCTTACCGTTAAGTGACTTGTCACGCGACAAATCGGCCACAATCTTAAAGCTGCGTAAATCGACATCGGGCCACGCCGAAAGCGACGACACGTGAAGCGGATTGACCGACTGAAGCTCAATTCGTCCGATTATACCGTTCCAATTGGTCTGAGTCGACTCGGTGCAGGCGTGAGAACTCGACTTTATCTGTTCGGGGATAGCATCGCCGTTATCAACCATGACAGTAATGATGTGACGCCCCGGCGACAATGCCTCCGACAGGTCGTAACGATGAGGCGTCGACAAATATCGGCATGAACCAATCTTTACTCCGTCGACCCACACCTCCGACGGACGAGTGCGTTCAAGCATCAGTGTTATGTGACGGCCTTTCCAGTCGGTCGGAATGTCGACCGAACGGCTGTAATAGGCTTTGCCCGAAAATGTAGTGCGACGGGTAAGCTGAGTTGTTTCACCGTGATTGTCATTGATGACGCCCACCCCGTTGGTATCGGTCGTTCCGGGCAACTTCACCGTAATCGCCGAGTCACCGGCAAGCGATGTCGAAAATTTCCATTCACCGGCAAGATCGACAGTAGCACGCTGAGCATTTACACTGTTAAAGCATAGCGAAAAACCGCACAACAGCACGATAACACTGCATTTCAATCCATTCAAGAGATTCATCGGTTGGTCATATTGGTATCAGTTACAAAAATATAAATTTTATTTTACAATAACGTGACCGGCTTCGGGCAAATGAACAGCCCTTAACGCGATATATAATGCTTAAAATCGGGTTCATATACGCCTGAACCGTCATTTTAACTAAAAATGGAGGGTTAATTTTTCAACTTCAATTCTTAAAATGGAATTATGCACTAACATAATTACCTAATTAACACCGCATTAACCCATTGTTCACGAGTGTCGGTGTTTTTTAGATTTATTATAGTATTTAATACGCTCGTTTTCAAAACTTTGAAGTAATTTTGCATCAGCTTGAAGAAAGTCATATACTTAGAAAACACAGTCACTCATTTTGCCATGATGAGCTTCAACACTCCACGTTGATTATCAGCTTTTCATATCAAAAAAATCGTCACTCTATATTAACTACATCTACTCGGGTGTGGCTGTAAGTTCTAAGCAACAACAAAAATTGTTGACAGTTGGCAACATTTTGTTAGACAACAAGAAATATATACTTGAATTTTGGTTATGAGGGAGTGTGCTTCTGTGAAGAAGTGCACTTTCATTTTATACTAATGGCAATATTTCGTAAATTTGCAATGTATAAACAACAATATTCAATCCTCAACACTTGACAATTATGTTTTCAGGAATTGTAGAAGAAGCCGCTAAGGTCACAGCCATCAAGCGCGACGGCGGCAATGTGCACTTGACACTCACATGCTCGTTTGTCGACGAGCTAAAGATAGACCAGTCGGTATCGCACAACGGAGTGTGCCTTACCGTAGTGTCGCTCCCCGGCGACGGCACCTATACCGTCACCGCCATACAGGAAACTCTAGACCGCAGCAACCTCGGCGACCTGAAGCCCGGCGACCTCGTGAACCTTGAGCGCAGCATGCTCATGAACGGCCGTCTTGACGGACACATCGTTCAGGGACATGTCGACTGCACGGCAGTGTGCGACGACATCGAGGATGTCGACGGCAGCCGCTACTTCCGCTTCCGTTATACGGTGAATCCCGAAATGGCGCGTCGCGGCTATGTTACGGTCGAAAAGGGATCGGTGACAGTGAACGGCGTCAGCCTTACGGTGTGTGACTCGGAAATCGACTCATTCCGCGTGGCCATAATTCCCTACACATTCGAGCACACCAACTTCTGCAAAATCGAGAAGGGCACCAAGGTCAACATCGAATTTGACATAATAGGCAAATATCTTAGCCGCCTGATGGAGGTGAGCCGTTGACGCAATGGAACGCAAGGGCATAGCTGTTTACTGCGCATCAAGCGCCGACATAGACAAGACATACTTCGCCACAGCCCGTGAGATAGGTCGTGGAATAGCGTTACGCGGCTACGATGTAGTGTGCGGAGGAGGCTGCATGGGACTTATGGCCGCAGTTATCGACGGAGCGCTTGAGGCCGGAGGCAATGCCATTGGCGTGCTGCCCCGATTCATGATGGAGCGCAACTGGAATCATCAGGGGCTCTCACGCACTATCGTCACCGAATCGATGCACGAGCGCAAAGAGTGCATGGCCTCGCTATCGTGTGCAGCAATAGCACTCCCCGGAGGCGTGGGAACACTTGACGAGTTATTTGAAATAATAACATGGCGTCAGCTCGGCCTTTACGACGGCAACGTGGTGATACTCGACGACCACGGATTCTACTCGCCGCTGCTCAATCATCTGCAACACACCGATGAGCAGCACTTCATGCGTCACGGAAGCCGCACTCTTTGGAAAGTGGCAGAAACACACGAAGAGGCCCTTGACCTTGCCCTCACCGACAATGAGCTTATAAACTGATACGATACCGACGATGCAGCAGGATTATTCACGCCCGTTTGACACCCAGTGCCACTATATAGATTCGCCTACAGCGGTTGACGCCGAAGGCCTGTATAGCGGCGTGACCGCCTATTCGCTCGGCGTGTCGGCCGATACACGACCCGAACTGCCGGGCTACAACTCGGGTGTGCTGTGCATAGTCATAGCCATGCTCCTGCTCGTCATCTTCAATGTCAAGCACTACGCACTCTTTTTCAAGACAATGTCGCAGAACCTGCTGTCGGTGCGCGAGCGTCCCAATGCCTTTGACGACCACACACTCAACGAAACGCGAATCATGGTCGTGCTCGTAATCCAGGTGTGTGCATGCGAAGCAATACTCATATTCTCTGGACTGCTGCTTGCCGGCATCGAAATTCCACCCAACCGATTTCCGGTTGTCATAGGACTTCTTACCGGCGGGACGCTAATATATTATCTTTTGCAGCTTCTCGCCTACGGCACGATAGGTTATGTGTTCACTGACGCCACCGGAGCATCGCAGTGGCTGAAGGGTTTCAACGCCACGCAGGCGCTTCTCGGATTCCTGCTTCTCGTGCCCGCTCTCGCCGTGCTCTTTTATCCGGCAGCGGCATTAAGCCTCATTTCCATCAGTGCGCTGCTCTACATTTTGGCTCGTATTGTGTTTATTTGTAAGGGTTTTAGAATTTTTTACCACAATTTTCCATCCTTGCTTTATTTTATTTTGTACCTTTGCACCGTGGAAATAATTCCGGTGTTATTAGTGTACCGGGGCGCATTTTCACTATGTCGTTTATTATTAAATTAGCCAATCCTCATAAGCCCCTAAAAGAGTGAAAGTAAAAAAAGTACTTGTTTCACAACCGAAACCTACCTCTGATAAATCCCCCTATTACGAAATCGCTGAAAAATACGGTGTCGAAATAGATTTTCGCCCTTTCATAAAGGTTGAAGGACTGAGTGCAAAAGAATTTCGCCAGTCACGTATAACAATATCTGATTTTACAGCGATAATATTCACCGCACGCACAGCGGTAGACCATTTTTTCCGCCTTTGCGAAGAGATGCGTTACACCGTACCCGATACGATGAAATACTTCTGCACTACCGAATCGGTAGCCAATTACCTGCAAAAGTACATTCTCTACCGCAAGCGCAAAATTTTCTTTGTAAACACAGGCAAGATAGACGATCTTCTTCCCTATCTGCTCAAACATAACAAGGAGCGTTTCCTCTACGCGATAAGCAACGTTCACAAGGAGGACCTGAACATCCTCGACCACAACAACATCAACTACACAAAGGCAGTGATGTACCGCACGGTGAGCAACGATTTCGGCCCCGATGAACCGTTTGACTACGACATGCTGCTCTTCTTCAGCCCGTCGGGAATCGACTCTCTGCTCAAGAACTTCCCCAAGTTCAAGCAGGATGAAATCAAGATAGGATGCTTCGGTTCAACCACAGCTCAGGCTGTGCGCGATGCAGGACTCCGACTTGACATGGAGGCCCCCACAACCAACGCTCCGTCGATGACTGCAGCCCTTGATCTCTTCCTTAAGGAGGATGCCGCACAAGAGGCTTAAGCCATCGCCAAATACAAACGAAACAAATAACAAAACAGATAACAAAGCCGTTAAATTCATCGTCATGGTGCATTTAACGGCTTTTAAAGAAAAGACCGAAACCCATGTCATTACGGCTCTATAAACGCGAAAAGCTATGTTCGGTGACAGCTATAGAGAATCTGTTTGCCCGCAAGGAGGGCAACGGTTCAGCTATGGCCTATCCGCTGCGTGCCGTGTGGCGTGTGAGCGAGCGTAACGGCGCATCGGTACAATTCCTGATATCCATACCCAAGAAGCGACTGCGCCACGCCGTAGACCGCGTGACAATGCGCCGACGGGTACGCGAGGCCTATCGCCTCAACCGCAATGAGCTTACCCTTCCCGAAGGGGTAAACATCGACATGGCTTTCATATATGTAGCCGATTCCCTGCAACCCTACAGCCGCATAGAGAGCGCCGTGATAAAGGCACTCAACAAGATTTCGTCAACATTTGTGACCGAAAAGCAATGATAAAGCGACTGATTACGGGATTGCTGATACTCCCCATACGTTTTTATCAAGGCGCCATATCGCCTCATTTCCCGCCTTCGTGCCGATATTCGCCGACATGCAGCCAATATGCAGTGGAGGCGTTGCGTAAACACGGCCCGATAAAGGGACTGTGGCTTGCCGTGCGCCGCATTTTGCGCTGTCATCCTTGGGGAGGCAGCGGATATGACCCGGTACCATGAAAATTCTCGATATACACACCCACGATGCGAGCCGCGAAAATGCGATAATAAACCTCAGCAAGGAGGTGACGCCGCAACCGGGGAAGCTCTATTCAGCAGGAGTGCACCCGTGGGACACCGACACTCCCGATGCCGACAAGGCAATCGACCGGCTTGAAATAGAAGCCGCGTCACCGTTCATTGTAGCCATAGGTGAAGCCGGACTCGACCGTCTGCGCGGAGCCGACCTTGACCGACAGATGCAATTTCTGCGTCTTCAGCTCGAGATAAGCCGGAAGACGCAGAAACCGGTAATACTTCATATTGTAAAGGCTTTCGCCGAAATCATAAGACTACATAAGGAACTGAAGCCCGAAGAGCCTTGGATAATACATGGATTCCGAGGCAAGCCCCAACTCGCCAGGCAGCTTGTCGACGAAGGATTCTACCTGTCACTCGGCGAGCGGTTTAACAGCGAGTCGGCTTCGGTGATTCCATCAAGCCGCCTATTGGTGGAAAGCGACGAGAGTCAGCTGCCCATTGAACAGATAGCCGCGGCATTTCCGCAACTCGACCCCGCGCTTCCTTACAGGCTTCTTAGAGCCGGTTCTTAATCTATGATGTCGAAGCCTGTGTATTTGCGAAGACATTCAGGGATGACGATTCCCTCGGGTGTCTGATTGTTCTCGAGCAATGCTGCCATGATGCGGGGCAATGCAAGAGCCGAACCGTTGAGAGTGTGGCACAAGCGTGTCTTCTTGTCCTCGCCGCGATAACGGCATTTGAGTCGATTGGCCTGATATGTTTCAAAATTTGAAACCGACGAAACCTCAAGCCAGCGCTTCTGAGCGGCAGAGAATACCTCGAAGTCAAATGTGATAGCCGAAGTAAACGACATGTCACCGCCACAAAGACGAAGTATGTGCCAGGGCAATCCAAGTTTCTCAAGCAATCCTTGAACATGGGCTTTCATCTCCTCAAGAGCGGCGTAGGAGTTCTCGGGCTTCTCGATGCGCACGATCTCCACTTTGTCAAACTGATGCAGGCGGTTAAGTCCGCGCACATCCTTACCGTAGCTGCCGGCCTCACGACGGAAGCATGCCGAGTAGGCACAATTCTTAACCGGGAGCTGAGAGTCGTTGAGTATGACATCGCGATAGAGATTGGTTACGGGAACCTCAGCGGTGGGGATGAGATAGAGATTGTCCTCATTAACATAGTACATCTGTCCCTCCTTGTCGGGCAGCTGACCTGTTCCGTAGCCCGAAGCCTCGTTCACAACATAGGGGGGTTGCACCTCAAGATAACCGGCCTTACCGGCTTCGTCAAGGAAGAATTGGATGAGAGCGCGCTGCAAGCGGGCACCCTTTCCGAGATATACCGGGAATCCGGCACCTGTAATCTTTACACCGAGGTCAAAGTCGATGAGATTGTACTTTCGGGCAAGCTCCCAGTGAGGCAGAGCATCCTCGGGAAGGTCGGGCATGGGACCGCCGGTCTTTTCAACCACATTGTCGGCTGCCGTTTTTCCTTCAGGAACCATGTCACACGGTACATTGGGAACTGAAAGCAATATGTTGCGGATTTCATCCTCGGTTGCTGCAAGCTGCTCGGCGATGGCTTTCTGCTCGTCCTTCAAAGCGGCTACGGCAGCCTTTGTCTGCTCAGCCTCTTCACGAGCGCCATCCTTCATGAGTTTGCCTATTTTTGCGGCGAGTTTGTTAAGTTCGGCCGCTTTGGTGTCGTTGGTGAGCTGGCACTGACGACGCTTTGCATCGAGTTCAAGAATGCGGTCAATAGTTTCTTGAGCATCGAATCCCTTAACGGCAAGTCGCTTTACGATGCGTTGGGGATCTTCCTTTATTTGCTGTATTGTAAGCATATAGTGATATATTATTTTTCTTGCATAATTAGGCGAGCAGCTCCTTTACCTTAGCCGAAATGGCACGACCGTCGGCACGGCCGGCAAGAGCTTTTGAGGCGACGCCCATCACCTTACCCATTTCCTTGGCCGATGTGGCACCCACCTGCGAGATGATTTTACGCAACTCCTCGGCAAGTTCCTCATCGCTAAGCTGCTTGGGCAGATACTCTTCGATAACAGCAACCTGAGCAAGCTCGTCGCCGGCAAGGTCGGCACGATTCTGACTGCTGTATATCTCGGCGCTTTCACGACGCTGCTTCAACATCTTAACAAGGATTTTCACGGCTGCATCATCAGTAAGAGTACCGTCGGCACCCTTGGCAGTCTTGGCTTCCAAAAATTCTTTCTTTACACCGCGCAATGTTTCCAGACGAACGCGGTCTTTTGCGAGCATGGCCGACTTTATATCGGCACTGATTCTATCAAAAAGGTCCATATCCGTGATAAATTTAGGTGCAAAAATAACGATAAAATGCGAGATAGGGAAAAATATCATCACAGAAATAACCGATTATTAACTTAGACCCAACCAATTGTCACACAATGCCCGGCATGGGAGATTAAAGAGGGAGCAAAAATGTGCCAAGTACGGAAGTGAAATCGTGCCAAGTACGGAAGTGAAATCGCGCCAAGTACGGAAGTGAAATCGTGCCAAGTACGGAAGTGAAATCGCGCCAAGTACGGAAGCGAAATCGTACCAAGTACAGAAGTGAAATCGTGCCAAGTACGGAAACAAAATCGTGCCAAGTACGGAAGTGAAATCGTGCCAAGTACAGAAACAAAATCGCAGAATATTTGTTTATTCAATTGGAATATAGTACATTTGTAGGCATAAAGCAAGAACGATGGACGACTATAGAAAAAGGATAATCGACAACATACTAAAAGACGAACTGGATGCCATGGGAGCCGTAGTATTGGAAGGCCCCAAAGCTTGCGGAAAAACCACCTCGGCACAGCAAGCATCAGGCAGCGTAATATATATGGACGACCCGCTTAGGCGCACTCAGTACCTTCAGATGGTAGACACCGACATGAATTACATTTTGTCGGGAGCCACACCACGCCTTATCGACGAATGGCAGATAGCCCCCAAAATATGGGACGCCGTGAGATTTGAAGTAGACCATCGAAGAAAAGACGGTCAATTCATACTCACCGGCTCGGCCGTACCGCCAAAAGAGGACAAAGAGCAGATGAAGCACTCAGGCACAGGCCGCTTCTCATGGCTGAGAATGAGGCCGATGTCGCTGTGGGAATCATCGGACTCATCGGGTGATGTAAGCCTGTCAAGCCTCTTCAAACAGTCGGACGATACACCGATAAGAGGACAAAACCGACTGACACTTTACGACATAGCATTCATCATGTGTCGCGGCGGATGGCCCAAAGCCGTAGACAAAGGCATGAACAAGACCGCATTGCGTCAAGCCATAAACTACTACGAGGCAATTGTGAGGATAGACATTTCACGAGTTGACGATGTAGAGCGCGACGAGCACAGGACACGCAGAATAATGCGGTCATACGCCCGTCATCAAGGAGCACAAGTGAGCGCAAAGACAATTCTGGACGACATCGCCGAAAACGACACCGTTGAATTGAGCGACAAGACCGTCTACTCCTACATCAACGCGCTGAAGAGCATATTTGTAATCGAGGACATGCCGGCATGGAATCCGAATCTGCGAAGCAAGTCGGCGATACGAAGCTCCGATACACGCTACTACTCCGATCCGTCCATTGCCTGCGCGGCACTCGGGCTCGGTCCCGACGACCTGATAAACGACCTTAACACTTTCGGCCTACTGTTTGAGTGCTTGTGCGTAAGGGATCTAAGGGTCTATACACAAGCACTGGACGGAACCGTGTATCACTTCCGCGACAAAACGGGTCTTGAGTGCGATGCAGTAGTTCACTTGCGCAACGGCAGCTACGGACTTGTAGAGATAAAATTAGGCGGTGACAAGCTTATCGACGAAGGCGCAAAGAGCCTGCTCACCCTGAAAAGCAGAATCGACACGACAAAGATGAAAGCTCCGTCGTTTATGATGGTGCTGACCGCAGTGGGCGATTACGCATATCAACGCACCGACGGAGTATTGGTTGTCCCCGTCGGCACACTCAAGGATTGATTGTCACAGCACACCCCTGACACTTATTCCCGAAAGGCGGGGAAGGGTTGCCCCCGGCTTAAAGGAGAGTCGCAGGAAACGTACGCGCATATCTGACGCTTTAACATCATCGACCGGATGCCATGTCACGTTGTCGGCCGAAGCCTCCATAACGGGATTGCACTCATATCCGTCGACAAATTCAACATTGACATCACGCAACAGCAATCCGCGCTCGGTGTCGAGAGTGAACGACGGATTATTGTCGGACGCCTCAGGCTGCCAATATGTGTGTCGGTTGCCGTCGGCAGCATAACCTGCCGCATGTCCGGCTGCAGCGCTTGACGCAAACGTAGGGCTGTTCACCCCGAATGTAGCCAGCTGCTCGCCCTTGTCGCGCACATAACGCACATAGGGACGGGGTGAAACCACGTGACGCGACGCATCGTAATCAGGCCCGTCTTTAAATTTAAGAGATATACGCTTTGAAGGCAGTCCCTCCGACCGAGCCTCAACCACAGTATTGCCCTGCTGGTAAGCGCGAATGGTTATGGCCGCCTTACCCTCGATAATGGGAATGTCGGTGCCGTTGCTGAATGTGATTGCGCGTCCGGTGGGAAACTCCCCGGGACCAGAAACAATTTCAAGAGTGACATCGGGCGAAGCGGTCACTTCTTTACCCTCTCCGTCAAGAAGCGTGACAAGCAGATGTATGTCATCGGTGCCGTCGGTAGATGCTTCGCTTGACGACGGTGTTATGGCTATGGCTGCAGGCGCGTTGTCAACGGGCCATTCCGGAGGAGCGATGCCACCGTATTCATTGCGATACCAGTACCACGAGCGCTTGGGAATGCGGAAGTAGTCGATTATGCCCATGTTGCCAAGAGCCGGCCCGAAGATGCTGCCATGGTCAAATGCGCACCATATAGCCTGTCCGCTTCGCCAATCATGTCCGCGCCAATGGTCATCCTTCCAAAGGTCACCCCACCCCGGATCATATTTTCCGGGGCGAAGGGTCGCCGTCACGCCATATTCACTGACGAAATTGGGTATTCCGGGATTCAGGAAATCGGCAATCGTGCCTCCGTCGCCGTTATATCCTGCGATATCGCCCAAGAAGTCTATTCGATTATCTCCAAGCGGTCGTTGTGCGCCGCCTATTGCTGCAGGGCGCGTCGGGTCAAGCTTATGCGACAGCTCAACCATTCTTGTCAACAGTTTCTTTACGCCCGGCAATGTTCCATCGGCGCAGAAAAACGGCTCGTTACACATGCTCCATACGACTATAGAGGGATGATTGCGGTGAATGCGTATCATCTCGGCAAGCTGATCCAATGCGCTCTGCTCAAACTCTTCACAATCCTTTTCTACAATAGGATAGCTGCTTGCCGTCCACGATCCATCGTCCTTCGGCCCGGCGGTAGCCCAGTACGGGGCTTCCGACCAAAACAAAAGTCCCATTTCGTCACATGCCTTCAAATAGGCAGGAGAGTGTGGATAGTGGGAACCTCTTATAAAATTGAAGCCAGCCTCCTTAAGCATAGCCACATCGCGGCGATGAGCACCATCGGGAACGGCGTCACCCCACCCGGCCTGGTCTTGATGAGCGTTAGCTCCTTTTATCACATAATGCTCGCCGTTAAGGAAAAATCCACGGTCGGCAGTCCATTCAAACCATCGGAAACCGAAGTCGGTAGTGACATTGTCAATCTCACGCGAGCCTTTATATATCTTTGTATCGACCGAATATAACACCGGAGTTGACGGATGCCATAAACGAGGCGATTTCACGTTATCAAACGACTGCTTGACAACCGTCAACGAATCCCCCGAAAGCACGACGCGGGACTGACACTCGCCTATAGCATTGCCCTCGGGCGACTTCAAAATCGACTTAACAGTGTATTCGCCTTTCTCGGCTCGCGTATTGGCCAATTCAATATCAACGTTGACCGAAGCTGACTTACCGTTAGATGCCTTAAGGCCATCGGTTGTTACACCTACTCCGTACCATGCCACATGGACGGGTGAGCTCTTTACCAATCTGACTTTACGGTATATGCCTCCGCTGAACACGTGCTCTCCTCCACGAGGTGCGAGAGTAGGCCGCCAAAGGTTGTTGACGCGCACAGCCACGACATTGTCGCCCTCATGCAGAAACGGAGTCATGTCGACATTAAAACCGGTGTATCCGCCTCGATGCACTCCGGCCTTTTGTCCGTTAACATATATCTCAGCCTCTTGAAACACTCCGTCAAAGTCGAGCGACAAAACGCCTTCCAAATCTTTCCTGTCAACGTGAAAATTCTTGCGGTACCATCCGTAGCCTTCATAGAAGTCGGTCGACAGAAAATAGGGAGTGCTGAACGAATGGGGCAAACCGATGTGCTGCCAGTCAGAGTCATTGAAATCGGGATGTTCGGCACCGGCGACATCGCCCAACACATAACGCCAGTCGCGGTTGAAATTATCAATCACTCGCGATGCACTGCAATTAAGTGACGCAATAATAAGAAATAGCCAAAGGATGTTTAGTCGCATAAGCAATGAATTAC
Organism: Muribaculum gordoncarteri; assembly: GCF_004803695.1. Taxonomy (NCBI): domain Bacteria; kingdom Pseudomonadati; phylum Bacteroidota; class Bacteroidia; order Bacteroidales; family Muribaculaceae; genus Muribaculum; species Muribaculum gordoncarteri. Next base: position 3,007,361 of record NZ_CP039393.1, on the reverse strand, counting down.
TAAATTAAACACTGTCGTTTCAATCATTCACAAAGATACTTAATATTTGGACTAATTGCAAAAAAGTATGCTGAAAATATGTTTCGTAAAAAGCGGAATGCCTCTAATTGCAAAAAAGTATGCTATAGTTCTATGCGATGCAATCTTCATATCCGGCCTTAATAATGACGCGCTATATATTCCTCCAACAGCTTCATTCTGCGCTGACTTGATATCCCGCTATGATTCCTTAAAAGAGTCTTTAATCGTTGATTCAGGCTTTCAATCGCAGCGTTGGTGTTGGGGATACACAACTCCGGATAATGCTCAAAAGTCCAGAGGTATGGTAGATAGAATTTAAGCGATCTGTATGCAGCTCTTGGACGCGGATGTGTAAAATGCATCCGACCGTCAACGCCGACGCTCTTTTCGGAAAGAAAACCCCGCCATTTTTCATACCAGCAGGTAAGAGCTTCGCGGAATTCCTGCTCTGATATTCTGCTGAGTGAATATGTGATGGCCAACAGTTCGACGGATGCCTCCAGGTCTAGTTTGGAGGTCAGGTGCCTGCGTACAATCTGTATCATATATATGTGGTGTCCATATTTATGACCACATCTTTGTGCATACTTTTTTGCAATTAGTCCTAATATTTCAACATCATTGTCACTCATCATAAACAAATTAAGCGGATTCCCAAGCATTTATAGGGAATCCGCTTAAATAATATGCGACTTGCTATTCTTTAAGTCGCAACCTTACAAGCTATTTAGTTTTAACCATGGTATCCAAAATGAAGTCTATGATTCCTTTGGTAGCCTTCTCGTGATGCTCATAATAGGGGAATCCGTGTGTGCCGCCTGGAATCATCAGCTTGGTGCAGTGGGTATATGTGTCGGCTGCCTTATCCATCATTCCTCCGGCTGTCACAGGATCTTTGTCGCCATACACGATGAGCACATTTCCTTTATATTTTCCGGTCATGTCAAGGATATTCATGCCGTTGATTTTGGCGTAATAATCACGACCGAGCTTCATGCCCATCACATCCTGGGGATTACCGTTGTCGGCATCAAAACGCTTAAGCTGAGCCGGAGCGGTTGCCGGGATAGACAATGCGGGATAGACAAGAACAATC